>NZ_JBFXHE010000195.1:0-8079 GCF_050177295.1 Desulfobacter sp. | reverse complement strand
AATACCCGACCGGCGCGAGATCATAAAGATTGAAATAGAGCTTTCGGGAAGTCTCCAGGTCCTCTTGCGCTGCACGCAGCTGATCATTTTTCATCTCCAGCTCAAGCTTATGCACCTCAAGTTCATGAATCATTTGGCAGATTTCTCGGCTGACAAGCCTGTGGGATCTGCTAACGACGGGATTATTCTCTGACAGATTATTTTTTCGGCCTTATATCTCAGTTTAGAGGTGCTATCAGGTTGTCTATCCTCAATGTTCATGATATGTCCCCCCTTGATTATTCAGGCGCGTCAAAATTGCATCCTCTGATGAATAAATTAAACACATTTCCCCTGATATGACCACAATATAATGATATCAGGGGGGGGGCAAAATGGAAATTCCTATACTTTTAAATTCCATAGTGCAATGAGCTTTATTATTCAGCAGGTTACTCAAGAAGACTATCGACCATTTCCAGCCGCCGGAACATGGCGCGTTTTTTCACTTGATGCGCATGCATGCGACTGAGGATATCCCGAAGACAACGGACCGTTCCGACGATATTAGGCCCCTTGTTGAGCATGACACATTCGGCACGGGCACCCATGGCTGCATCGGAAATTTCTGCTCTGGACGGTAATCCTTTTTTAGCTAACCCCTCAAGCACCTGGGTAGCCCATATGACCGGCATGTGTGCCGCTTCACACATCCATAGAATTTCTTCCTGCACCTCGGCAAGCCTCTCCCAGCCGCATTCCACAGCAAGGTCCCCGCGGGCAATCATTACGCCTGATGCAGGGCCGCGCAGCGCCATGGTCAGTAGCATGGGAAGATTGTCAACTGCCTGCCGATTCTCGATTTTCAGCACAATACCGATATCCGTTCGATTCAATCGCCGCAATTCCTGCTCCAGATGTTCAAGATCCTCTCTGCGTCTGACAAAGGAATAATTAACGATGTCCGCATGCTGGGCGATAAATTCAAGGTCTTCGATATCCTTTACGGTCAGTGCTGGTAAATGCAGTTCAGTGTCCGGCAGATTGATTCCCTTATCCGATTGCAGACTGTCCCCCTGCTCCTGGGCTCTGGTGATTTCGGCAACCAGGTGGGTTTCAGCTGTTTTTACAACAACCCCGGCAATCTTGCCATCGTCAAAGAGAATACGATGACCCATCTGTACGTCTTTGAATATTTCAGGAAGCGTACATCCGATGCTGGGGCGGTTCAAAAGTTTTCCCTGTTCGTTATAACTGGCCGGATGGCCGGGAATATCGGTATTGGTTACAATAAGCAAATCGCCTTTGTGAAGGACAATGGAACGCTGTTTAGCAGGCACATTGCCAACGGTGACCTTTTTTTCCGTTATTCTTTTCTTGTCTTTGGACTCAAGATGCATCCGGATTCCGGGAATGACATATGCCGTGCTGTTGGATTCAGCCCACAACCCATGATCGTTTTTTGCGATGACGGTAAGCATCCTGTTCCGTCCTCTGGCATCTGTAAAGTGCAATCTGTCTCCCGGGTTCAGGGTTGGCAACAGCGTGCCGGTGGCAGGAAGAAGTACGGTATTTGAGTCTTGCGGGAAAAGGCCTGCTTCATCCACAGATGTGCCGGAGAAGGAGATCCAGATTCGCGCCGGCAGAATCACACGCCCCAGTGCATCTCTTTTGGGTTTCCATCGAAGCACATTTGGACCGAGTTCAATCTCGGCGGTGCGTATTTTGGGGCCGCCCAGATCCATGGCTACCCGGCAATGTCGTCCCAGTTCCCGTTCTGCTTTTCTCAAATTGTCAATCATGGCCAACCAGACATGCCGGTCATCGTGGGCACAGTTCACCCGCATGATATTCATGCCGGCATCTACAAGGTCGCGCACAAAGCTGTAATCGTCCGCAGCAGCGGCAGGCATGGTAACCATGATGGCTTGCCCCATAGTTTCCGGAGGATCTCCAAGAAGCTGCCGGGTATTTTTCTCCATGCAACGCCGACCGCTGGAAAATGTAACCGGCTTAGCCTCCTCAGCGAGCAATGCCACCTTTTTTCCCGTTATTTCCTGCATGATGGACAATACCGAATCAATGGTGTCAATAACACTTGATTCACAGCGTCCAAGCGAAGATAGTCCCAACCGGGCAAGTTTTAATTGCAGGGTTGAGATGTCTCGACTGCGTAGTGCAATATAATGCAGCAGATTACGTATACTGGGATGTCTTTCAGAGGGAATCTCTTTGATCTGTTCAGCATAAGCAGATTCTTTTTTGAGCATCTCGGACCGGATCTGGCTTAACTCTGTGATAACCTCGTCTATCTGATCACTTTGCCAGCGACTTCGCTCTTTCAGGCTCGTGCGATCACTAAAGAATCTGGGGGGAATACCCACCTTCTTTTCTGTACTCATATGATCGTCTCCATACATATTTATCCGAACTTTTAAGATGGAACCGGCTTTTCTGTCAACCTGCATCACTGAGTTTAACAAAAGCCTAAAATAAGGTAGCTGGTAAATTAGTGATCAACCGCGGTTAAATTTAATACGTTTTTAACATTTTCCTAACATAAATCATGTAAACGACTTAAAGGCAAGATATACAAAAAAACATAGCAATGCTAAAAGCAGTATAGGATCAAGTGCCTCAATAATAAAATCAAGCGATATAGCGGATTCCTGATTGCTGCTGGAGGGGTAATAGCAAGTGTTTTGTTCGACCTCCCAATTATTGGAATGGTATCTTGTAGCGTTATTCCTATAATTTTGGTACTATTCATATTTTCCAAATTATAATTAATGGAACACGCCCTCTTTTGCCTATCACCTATCATATATTGATAAAAATCCGTTAGTAAACTTATCCTTAATGGCCATGGAAAGGGGACGTAAAATGGAACATGAAGTGGATATTGACTGGGTAATCGAGCAATTGAAGGACCGGTACCTTGAACGGCTGTCTGAATTAAGGACAGCCAACAGAAAAGAAAAACCCCTGCTGCATTGCATCATCATTGGCTATGAATCATCATTGGGACTCCTAGGCCAGCAAGATTGGCTACGGGAGAACCCGTTCGAACCTTGAAGATACTTGTATATACGGCCGTGGACTCAGCAGGTGCGGGTTTTGGTATGTGTTTTGACAGCACACGCGATGTCACTATAGAATACATGGAATACCACAAATGCCTCACGAATGATCCAGTTTGCTCATAAGAAAACGCTTAGCACTCAAATCAGTAATGACTTGAGTTGCTTGGCTGATTGAAAGCAAGCGAACATATTTCCGGGATTTGAGCCAATTCAAAAGCGCGTAAAACTCTTGATAAGTAATGCTACCACGCTTCTCATCAATCTCCTTAAAGTCATATTCATGGAACAAAACAACAATGACAGGTTGAGTGTCAGAAGATGTTCGTGATGCTTCGACAGCATCGCGAAGCCCAGAGAGGCTGGATGAGTACGGCAGGAAATTGAGCTTACACTTTTCTGTTACCTCCCCTCTCTTATTATCCGCCGAAAGAGTTGAAAACCCAAGCGCTTCAAGAGCCCGTAATGTGTTCACGTCGTACCTGTTCCACGGTGGCACAAAGGTACTGATAGGCGCGTCTATCATGCTCTCAAGGAGTTTCCTGCCGTTGGCTAATCTTTTTACTTGACGGTTGTAATCTAGGCCTGAAAATTCAGTCCATTGCTCAGCGCTAATTGTTTGGTGAGAGTAACCATGCAATGCTACATCTAATACACCATCATTAAAGCCACTCTTTAAAATATCCCCTTTCATCGATGTAAGAGGAATTACATCCTGCGGAGAAGGATCATGAATATCGCCCGCACATACATAGGGGATGACTCCTAAGGTTATGCAAGCTTCATTCTTGCGGAAAGCATCAATGATTCTCAGTTCCATGTCGGTATTGCTGCAAGCTGAATAATCATCTAGCCGAAAGACGACGTTGACTTGTTTATTGTCAATTGGATGCTTGTTGCAAGCCGTGAATGAAACCATACATAGAAATAAAAAAGTAACCAGAATGCGTTGGAATAATACGACTGTTTTCACGTGAACATCCTTTCAATAAAATTGGCCAACAAGTTTCTTCAATAAATTCAAGTTCTGCAATTCGTTGCTGCCAAAGCGCGTTGCCCCAATCTTTACGGCTGCATAAAAACCAGCTCCAGTCCCCGAACGAAGGCACATTTTCATGGTACGGCAAAATAAAAAATCCGGGCCATGATCACAAGCAATGGGATATTGCCCAGGTTGGTGGACAGTTCCTTTGAAAAATCGTTGTTGATCCGTATGATCACCGGAATTTCAAGCCCGATGAGAATACCGATCACGGAAACAAAAAAGTAAAGCACCAGACTGTAATGGCTGGTATATCCGTAGGACAGATATCAGGGTGGGTGAATACCCCCCCCCTGCCAGGGCAATGATGGTCGTCTGGACCACCACCAGGGCCGCAACATTTTTATCCTCTTTAATCTCAGTTGCAATGTTTGTAGGGAATTTTCCCTTTGCCTTGGCCACGGGGCCCTGTTCCAGGCTTTGCACCTTTGACAGGATGGTATCTGCGTAAGATAGGGCCGATGTTTCCATGGCCCGAGCCCCGATCATGGCAGCCTTGATCCTGCTTACACGCTCAAAGGGCGATTTTGCCTGGTTTTTAGCTTCCTGGATCACCGAGTTGACCTACTTGATCTGGGCGTTGGCCTAGGCGTCGCCTCCGGGTTTGTCCTGTTTTAAAACAGAGGCTACATCGCCTCATGGTTTGCCACCCCCTCTGGTGACCAGGGTCAGCTCAGCCGGGTTCACAGGTTTGGAAATATAAATCCGGTATTCCTCTTTATCCCCGTCCTGCCACTCCTCAATGGTGATGAACAAGGGCGAACGGTTATTGACAAATTCGTACATATAAACATGTTCTTCCTTGCCGTTGCGCCGGCACACGGCAGCCCAGTCATCATCATAGTCAAAGGTTCCCCCGGCATAGACAATACTGTCCTCATCCGCCACAATCTGGTCCAGGTCATCTTCATCAATGGGCTGGCCTTCGTCATCGGTCAGCCGTTTGAATTTGGTCTGGTCCAGGGTGATACACACCGCCAGTTCATCATCAATTTCCCATTCAAAATGGCCTAAGGCCCCGGTCTCCAGGCACAGACAGGCCAGTTCGGTGACAAAGTAGTCTTTGAGCGTTGAATAATCCTCACTGGCCTCCTGGTAGGTGCTGATCTCCTGGATGACATAAGTGCTGCCAAAACAGGTAAAACAGTCGCCAACACCGGCATCCATGATGGTCAGGCGGGTCTGTTCCTCCTGGGACAGCACCTTGTCCGGGGCCATGGTGCGGATCAGGGAAAACCGCTGATCAAAGGATTTTTGTTCGGAAACGGAAATCATAATTAGTTCTCCTTTTGTCTAAACGTAAGCCCGTGTTTGGACAAACACTAGTTCTCCTGACGCCTTGACATTAATGCATCTGTCCTTGCTCTGAAACGTTCGTTCATAACGCTCAGGGCAAAGGATTGGGCCTCATTTTCAAGGGCCTTGATATCCTCAACAGCAAGGTGCCCGGGCCGGACCGGCACCAGCTCGCCGGGGACCTGGACAGGGGTAAGCGCCCCCTGTCCTGATGCCTGTGTAGCTTCTGCCAGTACAGGGGCTTTGGCCTGCCCGGCCACGTTGGCAAGTTCCTGAGCCAAAATGGACATTGATTTTCTCATTTATGAAAATTTCCCCCCAAGAAAGCGGGCCATGGTTTCAAATTCTGCGGTTTCGTCATTGTCCACAATCTGCCGTGATCTTACGCATACGTCATGAAGGCTTTCAATGGTTTTTTCAAAGGCCTCTCTTTGGGCCTGCCTGCTGTCCAGGGAAAGGTCGAGATACTCTTTAACAGTTTTAAACAAATGGGTGCTCCCGATCTTTCTCAGTTCATAGGTCAGGGTCTCCCCCGGGTAACGGGTGATCATGTCCGGGATAAGGGCTTTAAGGCCGTCAATAATGGATTCTATTTTTAAAATCAGGTCCATGGAAAAATCACGGTCGGTCCGGATCAGAAGATTCAGCTTGATCAGGGTATCAAGGATTTCCTTGAAATCAGCGACCGGGTCTTTTTTTTCAGGTGCCGGCGGGGACGGCTCCCTGGGTGTTGATGACACTCTTGGTGTTTTCAGGCCCCTGATAATAAGGTTGAATGCAAATAGCGCGATAATAAATACGGCAGCTATAATTATAACGGTCATGAAGTATTCCCTTCCAAATTTTTAAGAGCCTTATTTAAGTTCCTATTTGGCGGACTGAAGAGGCCCGCCGCCTCCGCCCAGGACCGTGTAAAGATTTACCTGGTTTGCCATCTTTGCCAATTGAAGTGATATCAGGCTCTGCTGCTCTGCGTAAAGAGACCTGTGCGCATCAAGCACGCTGAGATAACCGTCTATCCCCAGATTGTAGCGTTCATCCGAGAGGCTGTAGGTCTCGGTTGCCGCGTCAACGATGGATTCCTGTGCCGCCACCTGCAGGTCTATGGTCCCCTGAACGGCAAGTGCGTCGGCGGTCTCCCTGAAGGCTGTCTGAATGGCTTTTTCATACTCGGTCAGGATGATTTTCCGGTCTGCTTTACTGACCCGGAGGGCTGCCCATACACGGGTGTCGAAGATCGGCATGGAGATCCCGGGTACAAAATTCCAGGTATCTGATCCGGAACCGAACAGCCCGGAGAGTTCATCACTTGCCGTTCCCATGGAAGCGGTCAGGGAAATACGGGGGAAAAAGGCGGCCCGTGCTGCGCCGATAAACGCATACGCCCCTTTGAGCCGGTGTTCGGCGGCAACAATATCCGGCCGGTTCAAAAGCGTTTGGGAGGACAGGCCGGCCCAGATCCCGTTAACAGGCGGTACACTGCTGAGGTCATTCGGCAACATGGCTTCGGGCACTTGCGTACCGGCCAGAAGGTTTAATGCATTCAGGTCCTGTGCCGCAAGCTGAATATAATACTGTACATCCCTTCGTGCGACATCTGCCTGGGTCTGTGCCCGGCGCAGGTCAATCCTGGTCGCCAGCCCTGTGTGATAGTTTGCCAGGATAAGAGTATAAGAATCCTGCTGGTTCTTAAACGTAAACCGGGCCAGATTGAGGAGTTCCCTGTCCGCCGCAAGTGTCAGATAGGTCCTGGCAACTTCGGATATCAGTGCGATCTGTGCGCTGCGGCGGGCCTGCTCCGTGGCCATATATTCTTCCAGGGCCTGGTCTTTCAGGCTCCGTATCCGTCCGAAGAAATCAATCTCCCAGGAGGCAATTCCCAGATCGACGTTGTATTGCTCCACGTTCCTGGATGCCTCCGGATCGATAAGGTCATTTGACCGGCGCTCTTCGCTCCGGGCGCCGGAGGCATCAACCGCGGGAAACAGCTCAGCCCGCTGGACACCGTACTGCGCACGCGCTTTTTCCACGTTTAAGGCGGCGATTCTCAGATCACGGTTATTGTCCAAGGCCGTTTCAATAATCTTTTTGAGCTTCTGGTCGGTAAAAAAATCTTGCCAGTTCAACTCCTGGGCTGTCGGTATTCCGGATACGGACTGGGTGTCCCCGTAGGCTTCGCCCTGGGGCCAGGTATCGGAAATTGGTGTCCGGGGCTGTTGGTATTTGGGTGCCAGGGAACAGCCGCCCAGGAAAACAAAGACACCTATAACAACCAGTATTTTTCTTATCATCTCAGCGAACCTCCTCGGACGCGGTGGTATCCATATGCTGTTCGGAAACGGGCTCCTTCTCTTTCTTCCCCTTGAACAATCGTGATACCAGGACAAAAAAGATGGGAATGAAAATAAGATCGATAAACGTGGCGGAGAGCATGCCCCCGCAAACGGCCGTGCCAATGGCATTCATTGCGCCGGCGCCGGCGCCGGTGCTGATGGCCAGCGGCAGAACGCCGAAGAAGAATGCCAGAGAGGTCATCATAACCGGCCGGAACCGTGTTTTGGCGGCGCCAAGCGTTGCATCAACGAGGCTTTCTCCGTGTGTCATGCGCTCCTTGATAAACTGAATGATCAGGATGGCGTTTTTGGTCGAAAGGCCGAGCGTGGTTAAAAACCCGATCTGGAA
>NZ_JBFXHE010000194.1:0-8099 GCF_050177295.1 Desulfobacter sp. | reverse complement strand
TTAAAAGAGGTGATCTGTTTCTGGCAGTCCTTGACCCAGTGATCGGCCATGAAATTTCAAAAACACGACCCGTTGTAGTTGTTTCGAATGATATTGGGAATCAATATTCAGGAACGGTTACCATTATCCCCGTTACGTCCAGGAACATATCAAAGATATATCCTTTTGAAATTTTTTTATCCCAAAACAACACCAGATTAGTCAAAGACTACAAAGGGAAAGCCGATCAGATTCGTACATTAGATAAAGCCAGATTAATAAAGCCCATTGGGCATCTTGATCACGACTTGATGCTTCAGGTTGACAATGCCATTAAAGTTCATCTTGATTTGGATGTTTAAGACAGGGTCAAGGGTCAGGATAGGGCATAGGGTCAGGCTTGACATTTTGATATTCCGCTGATATCTTAATCCACATGGCAAGAAAACCAAGATTACATTATCCAGGCGCATTTTATCACGTGATGCTCAGAGGCAATAGTGGCCAGGGAATTTTTTTCTCCGAAGATGACCGGCATCACTTTTATTTTCTGCTTGGGGAAGGCTGGAAAAGATACAATCATCGCGTTCACGCATTCTGTCTGATGATGAACCATGTCCATCTGGTCATTCAGGTTGGAGAAACGCCGCTTTCCCAGATAATGCAAAATTTAAGCTTTCGATATACGCGTTATATAAATTCACGGCAAAAGCGGCTTGGTCATCTATTCCAGGGACGATATAAAGCGATTCTTATCGACAAAGACAACTATCTACTTGAACTCGTCAGATATATTCATTGCAATCCGGTCAGGGCAAAAGTCTGTGAAAATCCGGCTGACTATCAGTGGAGCAGTCACAACGCCTACCTTGGAATACAAAAATACCCATGGCTGACTACAAAGGTTATTTTTTCACAATTTGACCGGAATGAAAGCATTGCCAAAAGGCTTTACACTGATTTTGTTCAAGCCCGGATGGACGAAGGTTACAGGAAAGAGTTTCATACCGGTGTATTTGAAAGCAGGATTTTAGGTAATGACCGTTTCAGTGATGAAGTTCTTGCGCTGGTGGATGAACAACGGCCACACAGGTGGTCATATGATAAATTGATAGTGTCCTTATGTATGATATACGGAATTGACAATAAAACCCTTCTTGACCCGGGAAAACGCCAGCCAGCCGCTGAAGCAAGAGCTGTTGCCGCTTTACTGGTTCAGGAAAATAATCATACGGCACTGACAGATTTGGGAAAGATTTTTAGCAGGGATCTCAGCGCCCTGAGCAGGGCGGCCGGACGGATAAGAGAGCGTCTTCGAACCGATGCCGAATTGCAGGGAAAAATTAAAACAATAAAAATAAACCTTGAGCAAATGTCAAAATGTCGAGCCTGACCCTTTCACCCATAAAATCTGCACCAAAGAATTTACTGACAATTATTTTACCAAAATACAGGTTGTTGCTGAATGGCTGAAATCCCAAATACAATCTTAAAATCCGTTAAAGACTATATTCTTTTACTGAATCAAAACGGGTTGATGATATCCAAGGCTTTTTTATTCGGCAGTTATGCAAAAGGAAATTTTTCAGACCTGAGTGATATTGACCTAGCCCTTGTTTCAAACCAGTTTGAAGGTATCCGGTTCAACGACAGGAATCGCATCAGAAAGTATAAATTTCAGGTAAATTCTGATATTGAACCCATGCCGTTCAGAGAGGAAGATTTTACACAAGAAGACCCTTTTGTAAGAGAAATCCTTGAAACCGGATTCAGGATCATCTGATTTTTTAGGATATGGGGTCAGGTTTGATATTTTGACATTCTACTGATATCTTCTCCATATGGCAAGAAAACCAAGATTACATTATCCAGGCGCATTTTATCACGTGATGCTCAGAGGCAATGGCGGCCAGGAAATTTTTTTCTCCGAAGATAACCGGCATCACTTGATGCACTTGTGGATATGCTCTCCAAGGCCGGGCTTCAGGTGGCGGTCACCGTCGAACACGCTGCAGATTGAAAATGGTAAAGGGTCAGGATAAGGCTGTGGCGGCATTGGTGTTTCATGAGTTTGGCAGTTTATTTAATTGTTCCCGAAGACAGAGAGCGTTTCAATGTTTTGTAAATTCCTAACATAACACATAAAAGGGGGCAGAGTTATATCTCCTTTTGGATGTAACGATGTATTAGGATCGTGATATTAAAAAAAGCCTTGTCAACGTTCGCAGGATATGCTGAAATTCCTGCGGAGACAAAATGGAATTCCGGAAAAATCTATGAAAAATTTAATTAATATCAAAATCCATACCTTAATGATTATTGTTGCGATGCTATCCTGGGCATGCCCGGCAGTTGCTGTCGACGGTGTCCAGATAGCGCAAAATGTAGCGGATAGAAATGATGGGCAGGATGCCACCTCGAAAATCCGTATGTTGCTGATCGACAAAAGGGGTAATAAAAGATTCAGGAACCTGATCACTGTGGTCAAAAAATATGGGGATCTATCTAAAAGCTATATGCGGTTTACTTCTCCTGCGGATATTGACGGAACTGCTTTTTTGACTTGGGAAAATAAGGATCTCGACGATGACCAGTTCCTCTATCTGCCTGCATTGCAAAGGGTGCGGCGGATTGTCTCCAGCCAGAAATCCAATCGTTTTGTCAATACGGATTATACTTACGAAGACCTTCAGTCCAGGGAGGTGAAGCAGGACACGCACATGATTTTAAGGGAAGAAAAAATTGATACATATGACTGTTGGGTTCTTGAAAGCATCCCCAAAAGGCTGGATGATTCCCAGTATGGCAAACGGATTATATGGGTCATCAAGGAGATCTATCTGCCCATTAAGATCGAGTTTTATGATAAACGCAACAGGCTTTTTAAGATATTCACAGGTAAAAATATTCAAAAAATTGATGGTATTTGGACAATTCTTGACGCAGAGATGAATGATTTGAAAAAAGAGCACCGTACACTAATGAAAACCGAGGAAATCCAATATAATCGTAATGTTCCTGATGAGGTTTTTACCAAAGGATATATGAAACATACTCAGTAGACCCCTATTCACTCTTGAGGAGGTCATGTAATGCCCCGTTTTCCAATATGCCGGTACGGGGTTCTTCTGTTTTTAATTTTTTCCCCCTTGTTTTTCTTATGTCCGCAGCCGGCATTCTGCTTAGATTCCATCCGGACAGAAAGGTCTCTGGAAGCGGAAAATAAGAAAGACGATGCCCTATCCAATGATGAAACCTGGGAAGAGGAATGGGAAGAAAATGATGAAAGTTCAGATGATACAGAAGGCCTATGGGCTGAGGGAGAAGATACCCGGGAGCGTGATAAGAACGAAGGGTTGTTTAAGCTGTCTGGAGAAGTGCGCAACAAGTTTGCCCATGATGTGAGTGAAGACAATAATTCAGAAGATGATATGATGAATCATGCCCGGTTGAGGGTCGGAGCAAGCCTGGTGCATGGGGATCGGCTGCGTGCAGCGCTTTTCGCGAATATAAATTATTTTTCTTACGGGAACGACGGTGACTGGGAGGAAGATGCCGATATCCGCCTGGATGATGCCTATCTTAACTTCAGAGGCGACGGTTTTAATCTGAAACTGGGCAACCAGGTTATACGATGGGGGAAAACCGATGCCTACAGCCCGCTGGACAATCTGAATCCCGAGGATCTTCGCGAGGATCTTTCCGGCCGTCGGGAGGACCGCAAGCTTCCCATTCCCATGGCCGGTCTGGAGATTTATGCCGGCAAGTTTACAATTTCCGGGGTCTTTATCCCCTTTTTTGTTAAATCAGAATATGATCTTATCGGAACAGACTGGGCACTATTGGGGCATGCAGACGAGATAACACTCAAAGAAGAAAGCTCTTCCGATTCTTTGAAAAACAGCGAAGGCGGAATTCGGTTGTCCGGAATTGCCGGACGCCTGGACTGGGCATTCAGCTGGCTGTATGCCAGGGAAGATCTGCCCACCCCCGACTCCCTTTATCTCCCTGTGGGGTTTCCTTTTTCTGCGGGCAATGTGACAACGTCTCAACTGGCAGATTTTTTAAATGCCACCGGCCAGTCTGTGATGCTTACCCATGACCGGCAAAATATTTTCGGTTTTGAATTTGAAACCACCCTGCACTCTTTCGGGGTGAGGGGGGATCTGGCCTATATTGATCACGCCAGTTATTTTACCCGGGACCTGCAGCGGATTCGAAAACCTGTGGTGCAGCTCATGACAGGCATTGATTATAGCGGCGTAAACGACTGGTATGCCAATATTCAACTTTTCATTAGCCGGATACAAGACTATGAAAGCCGGATTATTTGGGCTACGGAGACAACCCGGGCCATAAACGGCACCTTGTGGAAGGAATTTTTCAACGGGGATTTCAGAATGGAGTGCCGGTATTATTATGAGCTGTCAGGAGATGCCACCGTGCTGAATCCAAAACTCCGCTTATCTTTCTGGAACCCAATCATATTTGAAATCGGGGGCGAGTGGTTCGATGGAAGCAATGAAACAATACCCGGCCGTTATAAATATAATGATCAGGTCTATTTGACGGCTGAAATAAAATTTTAGATGTTCTGATTTAAATTAGTGAATCCAAATGACTCAAAAAGCGAAGAAAAACATTGAAGTCCTTTATTCTTGTGGGAAGCGCTCTCCCATAGAACTCTCTATTGTCTGCCGCCACCCCAAAAAATTTTTTGCAGTCTCTTTGGTGGTCGCTCTATCATTTATTGTGTTTAATCTATTTGTCAAAACTGTGGACAATGTAGATTATTTCACCATTGAAAATCATTCCGACATTGTTTTTTATGACAGTTTCAAGGAAGTGTTTGGAAATGATGAGTTTTTTGTAATTGCCGTTAAGAGTTACGATTTGTTTTCAAAGCCACGGCTGGAAATAATACGTGAGATTACAGAGAAGCTGGAAGGGCTGGAAGACGCTGAAAAGGTGCTTAGTATAGCCAATGTAGATGATATTATCGGCGGGCCGGATTTTTTTGAGGCGCGCCCTTTTTTAGACGAGATTCCAGAAGACACCCAAGCACTGGCCTTACTTAAAAAAACAGCGATTGAAAACAGACTTTACCGCAAAACCCTGATCTCCATTGACGGACAAACAGCGGCTATCCTGATCGAACCCCATGTTGACCCCGAAGATAAAGGACTGCGAAAACGCCTGATTAACGAGACAAAGGCAATTTTGGAGCCCTATGAACAGCAGGGGATGCAATTTTATATGGGTGGCGGCACCACTACCAATCTCTTTCTCAGTCAGTATTTGAAATAAGACACTATGGTTTTTGTGCCCATGAGTTATATGCTGATTATTCTGGCCATTTGGTTCTTCTTCAAAAATGTCCGGCTTGCCTTGCTGGCCTTAATCAATATCACCCTGTGTGTAGGTGCCACCCGGGGGCTTATGGGCTTAACAGGTATCGCGGTGAACAATGTAACCATAATTGTCATCCCCCTGGTAATGGCCTTGGCGTTGAGTGACACAGTCCATATTTTTTCGCACATCGCTTGATATGGTAGAATCTAATCTGGCAGGCGTAGCTTCTCTGGATATTTCGTTTAAAGCTCAGCATCTGGACGAGTTTAAAGCCCCCCGATATCTTCAGGTGGTCGACCAGGTTCAGCAGTTTGTTTCTAAGCTGGAAGGTGTTGACAAGACCATCAGCCTTGTTGATTTTTTAAAAGACATGCACCAGTCTTTTCACAATGAAAATCCTTTATTTTATGCCATCCCAGATTCAACCCAGTTCATTTCACAGTATCTGCTTTTATACGACTCGGATGATACGGAGGATTATATTAATAGCGATTATGATCATGCCCGGCTGGCTGTACGGATTTCGGTTCATGGTACCCAGCAGCAGCAGGCATTGATCGGGCGCATCCAGGAGATGATTGATCAAATTGATCACAAGGGGCTGGAAATCAGAATCACAGGTGATGCCGTTGAATTGGTCAGTGTTGTTGATGCGATTGTTGAAAGCCAGTTGTACAGTCTGGCTTTGGCCACGATCGTTATCTGCATTATTATGTTTTTAGCGTTCCGCTCCGTCAGTGTTGCAGCCCTGAGTATGCTGCCCAACTTATTTCCGATTATCCTTAATTTTGGAATCATGGGGGTATTGAATATCCCGCTTGATACAGGTACCGCTTTGATCGCTGCCGTGGCACTTGGGATTTCCGTTGATGATACAATTCATTTTTTGTCTGAATACCAGCATCAACGCGCCCGGGGGATTACTACCAGGGAAGCGCTGGCATCGGTTATCCGGATTAAGGGCCGGGCCATTATTTCATCTTCGCTTATTTTATGTATAGGTTTTGGGGTCGACGTGTTCAGCCGGTTCATCCCGGTGATCAATTTCGGCCTGTTGTGTGCAATCATCATGATAACGGCCCTTATTGGCGATTTGGTGCTGTTGCCAGCAGTTATGCTAAGTGGTGGGCGAAGGGAAAAAGTACAGCTCGATCAGAACAAATCAGCCGGCAGCTGATAATTTTTCCCTAAAATTCATGAAATAATTGCAAATATTTTCATGAGTAGGGCAGCCTATTTGACATAAGTCGGTCAGAAACTCACCAGTGATAACCTTGATAACAAAGTTTTTATTATCAGCCCTATCTTCCTTTGCCAACTGCGGGTCAGTTGAGGTTGGTTCGGACTCAAAAAGGAAGTGGTATAGATTTTTTTCTATCGGGTTTTTACCGTAAACTTTTTTTAGTTTTTGAGGCCATGTCTTTAAGTTTTGGCGAAGAGCCACGGCTGGATTATCGTTTACATAGGAATAAGACGAAATCTGTCCGATCTTCTCAAACAAAAGGATATCTTCGTAAATTTTTAAATATTTGGGATGAACCGTGATTAATAAGTCATCTGCATGAAGGGTGTTAACCGCATACGACACAACCATACGATTGCCCAGCATGGGAATCTTTTTGTCTCCTTTCCGGAATTCCGGATGTGATGCCAGACACCCGACTTCAACGAGGCGGCGCCCCTGGTTTCTTAACACGTCTACCTCCCGTTTAAACCCAATATCCATGGGAAGGCCTTGTTCATTATCCGGAAACAGGCTAACCGTATATATGGGCCTCTTTTCTGCCTGGGTATCTATCGGGCACCCCATAAAGACCCTGGCTTCGGGATCGGAATGGTGCGGGATAATTCTCAATGGGATACGAGAAGGCTGAATAAACCCTGCTTCTACATAAACATCATGTAGCAAACTGAAACAGGATATATAGTCTTGGATACTGGATGCCTCACGAAAGGTGACGCCGTCCAGTTTCGTTTGAAGATCCGGAAGTTCATCATGGATGCTTCTTTTTTTGAGGTACACCGGCGGGCCCGGCGGACAAGGTAGCAACGTTGTTGATAATGCATTTGATATTTTCATAATACAAGTCTACAGCAATTCTAATACCATGTCAAAAAACACCATAGGTTTTTTTATTGAAAATCCATTTTCAGCGAATTTTTGCATAAATATCTTTTAAATAAGAAAAAAATTACAAAAAAAACAAGAAAATGGTTACGAAAATTACAACAGCAGTTACAAAAATTGCAATACCTGATTCGAGCCGGGTTTTTCGCTTTCCATGACATGCCAAAATAAAGCCACATCCAGCGATGCCTCTATTGTTGAATTTCTGGACGCCTTTAAAAGCAGAGAGATCTCTCCGAAAAAATCACCCCGTTTCAACTCAGTTACAAAAATCTTTTCCCCGTCTGCCTCCTTGAACACCGACACCGTACCCGAACGAATCACATACATGCAATCTCCGGGTTCGTCCTGGCGGCAGATAATGTCACCCTTGTGATAAAACTCCTTTTTAAACAGTCCGGCAATCACTTGGATCTGATCCGCCGGCACCGATGAAAACAGTGGCACTCGGGAAAGAAAGTCATGAAGATCCTGTAAGTTAGTCAGCATCGAATTCAATACCTAAAAGGGTCCGATACATTTTTTGCTATATCGCTTGCGCTATTTCTTACATTTTCTTCCAGCGGTTCACTTTTTCGAATGCGGATTCAGCTGTTTTCAATAGTGTTGATACATTCACCGGCTTTTTAAAATAATCCTC
>NZ_JBFXHE010000193.1:0-8113 GCF_050177295.1 Desulfobacter sp. | reverse complement strand
CGCCATACAGGCCAAAGGGGTTGAGTATGGCAAAGGAAATTGAGAACAGCGTAAAGAAGAGCATTTTCAGCGGATCTTTCCAGAATATCCGTTTCAGGATATTCAGCAGGATTTTGTGCTTCTTCTCTCTTGTTTCAACCGACCCGGTCATGTCAAGTTCCTGTCAAGGGCGCTCCGGACAACATCAACCCTGCCGGATGCGTAAAAAATAAGATGATTTTCCGGCAGCACTCATAAAACTAAAATTTTCTTTTACGACGACTCAGTGTCTATGGTCATATCGAATAATGAATCAAAGTTCAATCAGGGAAACCCTGAGTTTTAAAAATTCCTGCTGATTTTTTCGTTGCTCCGGGCGGCCGACGGAGCGCTGCCCTCCGGAAGCCCGATAAGGTGCTAAATGGCGGCAGCCAATGCTTTTTTAAAGACGTCGATCGCTGCATTGACCGCTTTTAGGGCCAACGCCTTTGTCATGATTTCAAGGGTCAGCAACTCCGCTTCGAGCACTTTTTTTTCACGCGCCACTTCCTGCTCAAAGGTTTCTTCATCAATGTCCCCCTTCAACTTCGCTTCCCCCAAGTCTTTTAATGCGTCTTTCTCGGCATCAAGCATTTCTTTTGCCTGCGCCTTAAACGCTTCCGCTTCGTTTTTCACCGTATCGATGACGGCATCTGCCATTTCCTTTAAGGTCTGTTCGATATCCAGGCTCATTTATCCCCCTTGAATCTGACTTAATTTTTCCCGGCCGAAATATTTTTAGCCTCTTCTCCTTTTTTCATTCGACTTTTAATATCATCTCAGGGTATTTTTCCACTTCTTCATTCTCGGCCTGCAATTCTTTTTCATAATCCGTATTTTCCAAATAAATCTGAGGCATCTTTTTTTATAGAAAGGTCGTCACTTGTAATTTTAAATTCATATGTTTTTATCACTAACTCATTAATTTTACTATGGAGATCCTGAATGCTATATGGTTTTCCCAAAAAATCATCCATACCTATTTCAAAGGATTTATCTTTTACCGAAGTATTGCCGGTTAGAGCGATAATAGGAAAATAGTTTAATTTCCGGCGAATGATTTTTGTTGCTTCCAATCCGTTCATTACGGGCATATCAATATCCATCAGGCAAAGATCATATTCTCCGTCATAAAGTTGAGCATGTTCGACAGCCTCTATGCCATTTGATGCAATATCAAAATCAAATCCCCAATGGTTCATTATGTTACCAGCCATTGTTTGAAGCATTGGATCATCTTCTGCTATTAGGATTTTCATCTTTATTTCCCCTATTTGGAAAATAGTTGTTTTAAGGTAGTTGCATTTCTTCAAAAAAATTAGTCGCTTAGTACTCTTCTGAATTGAAGCTAACACTGCACATCAGCGGCACGCGACCAAGGATCCACACGAAACGCCAAAAGACTTGCACCGCTTGGTCGCGTGGCTCGTTAGCGGTTCACTTGTGAAAGATGAAATGGGTGTCTTTAAACGTCGTAGAGAGCTTTGGGAGCGGCTGTATCTCACATCCGAAAAGAACCCCGCTCGGGCCTATTGTTTGATGGCCAATGCGTTTAAACATTAGAATATTTTCTGATTGTAGGAATTGGCAGACTCTTTCAAGTTCTGCAATTTGAACATCTACTAGATCAAGAGAGACTACGTTCTGATTTCGAAGATCGTCTATTATTTGAGGATTTATATTGTTGATTACCTGAAAAGCACTATTGCAACTATTCCAGAAAGTGTATTTCTTTTCGAAATCAACAGCGTTCTGTATGAAGGCAGAGAAGTCTACCGTTGGGGTTCTGGAGCCCAATGCATTTGCCAGCACAGGGAAAACAAGTTTTAGGCTGGAAGTCTCCGTAAGTTTGGCTGCCTGCAAGAGGTTTAGCGGGATAGGTAGCTTGCCGGGCTCCATGCCTGAATGACAAAGTGGTACGACAGGAATGCCTCTTATCCACCCTGCGCCAGCCTCGAAATTTATCCAAGGTCTTTTGACTGACACGGGGCTGCACAAAACAAGTTCGACCGTGCATACATTAAGTGCATGCGTGATATCGTCAAGCCATTTTTGGCCGAGACCTATGCTTCGGTCATCTGAAGACACAAAAACGTCTATCAAATCAAGAAAGCTATCTTCGATCAGCGACTTGAAGTGTACTGCAAGCTCTCTTTCCTCAGAAATATGAGAAAGGAACACAATCTTTTTATCTGTCATATGATGTACCCTCCTTTAATGTAGGCACGCTAACAAGTGATTATGTAGTTTTTTTTCTGTATAACCGACATTGAGCAGGCACATTATAACTACTTATATTATTGTATAAAAAAATCGACGCTATTGACTCACTACCAATAATTTCAATATGTTAAAGAAACATCTGCTCAATGTCGAGTATAACTCCAACAAAGAACATGTACAAACTCTGTATCAATAAAGAACCGAATTGACAATCATTTTGTGCCGGTGTTATATAATTTTTATAACGGGATAACATTCAAATTGTGGGGTTAAACAGCAAATGGCATTGATTCAGATTAATCCGAATGTGCTGGCCAGTTATAACCGGGAATTGGTTTCCAGAAATATTCCGGGAAATGTGCACAGGCGGAATGAAATAGGATGATTATAGCTTCGTTGTTGTAATTTCTCTGATAACATGTCAAAAAAATAGCATGAGATATGAAGGCCCCATATATCGTCCACCCAGTGAAGCGGATTCACTTTTAATTCAAGCCACAGTCGGATGCCCCCACAATAAATGCACTTTTTGTACGATTTATAAAAATGGTCCGCGTTTCAGGATCAGACCTGTTCAAGAAATTATGGAGGATATGGATTCTGCATCCAAGATTTATGGACCTAATTTCAAAACTCTGTTTTTCCCGGCAGGAAATACCATTGCGATGAAAACAGATGACTTAGCTGCGATCTGCATCTATGCTCGCAAAGTTTTTCCTGATTTAGAACGGATAACTGTCTACGGCTCGTCCCAATATATCCATAAAAAAGGACGAAGTGGCCTAAAACAATTGGCAGATGCCGGGTTAAATCGTATCCATGTTGGCCTTGAATCTGGCAATGATGATGTTCTGCGCTATGTAAAAAAAGGAGCAGATGCCAAACGTCAGATCGAAGCAGGTCAATGGGTCGTTGCCACTGGATTAGAGTTAAGTCTCTATATTGTATTGGGGTTGGGAGGCGTGGCTTTGACTGGTTCGCATGCAGACTCAACGGCAAATGCGCTCAACCAGATTAATCCTGACTTCATCAGGCTCAGAACTTTTGTACCGAAAATCAACACACCAATATTGGATGAAATTGAGTCCGGCAAATTTAAAATGCTGGGACCGCATGGTGTTATAAAAGAAACTGAACGGTTAATCCGGCAGTTAAAAGTGACTTCGTATTTAGCCAGTGATCATTACACAAATTATATTGATGTGCACGGCAGGCTACCTGAATCGCAAAACCAAATTATGGCGCAGATTAAAACAGCTTATCAGTTGCCTGAATCTCAATTTCGTCCGTTTTTTATTGGAGATCAATAAATTTATAAAGCTTGACTTCCCATATTTTTCTCATATATTTTCAGGTGAAGCATCATAATAATTAAAGCTCTTAATCATCTTCTTGAGGAGAATGCCATGAAAGATATTCTAATAAAAACGATTATGATTCCCTTACGCGACTATGTGACCGTCAAGGAAACTGACACTGTTTATGATGTATTCCAGGTTCTGGAAAAGAACAAATCCGACATCCACTATTCCCACAGGGATGTTATTGTAGTGGACGACAATGGCAGGTTCAAGGGAAAAGTTACCATGCTTGATATTTTCAGAACGCTTGAGCCCAACTATAAAAAACTGTTCAAAAACTATGACGACGGCACACTGACCAAGGATTATGTGATCAATGCGATCCGGGATTTCAACCTCTGGATGGAGCCCATGAAGAACATTTGTGAGCGCGGCGCCGACATCAAGGTTTCCGAAATCATGCACGTACCTGTCGACTTTGAATACCTTCAGGAGAACGATTCCCTGGAAAAAGCGCTTCATGAATATGTTATGGGCGTCCACCAGCCTCTAATCGTAAAGAATGGCGATACGGTCACCGGTGTCCTCAGATTTTGTGATTTGTTTGAGGTTATCAGAGGCCAGATGTTGTCCTGCCCGCGTCCCCAATAATTTGCACGCAGAACTCCCATAAAAAGGGTTGATTCTGAAATCTTAGAATATTTTCTTCCGAATTTTTCAGGCATTTATTGTTGTCTTGACTTAAATCGAGCCCCCCTGCTATACACAACATGCTTGTGTATAGTATTGGTTTATCATGGTGATAGATCTTTCACTTCATGAGAAAAATATTTAAACCAGTTTCAGTTTATACAATCAACCAGGAATTTTGCTATGTCAGTTGAAGAAAATACATGTCCCAAATGTAATTCACCTTATGCCTATCCCGACGGACTCCTGTGGATATGCCCGGAATGTGCTCATGAGTGGGCACCGGATCAGGCTTCTGATGATTCACCCCCGGAAGATACGCCAGGATTCCTTGATGCCAATGGCAATCCGTTGCAGGATGGAGATACAGTCACCACCATCAAAGATCTCATGGCCGGGAAGGACACAATCAAATTGGGAACAAAGGTCAAAAACATCAAACTCCTTGATGACCCTGTAAATGGTCACGATATTTCCTGTAAGATTGCAGGGTTCGGCGCCATGTACCTTAAATGTTCTGTTGTTAAAAAGGCTTAACGGAGGGTAAATCGCCAAACGCTTGCAAATTAAGTCTGCATAATTAAATGGACCCTAACACAAGGAAGGTGAACATGATCGAATTAAAAAATCCAGACCTGTTTTGCCAGGCCTGTTTTATTCAGGATCAGTGGATTGAAGCAGATTCAAAAAAAACCGTTGAGGTGACCAACCCGGCCACAGGGGAAGTTCTGGGAACCGTGCCCTTTTGCGGTGCCGAGGAAACCCGGCGGGCCATTGATGCAGCCAATGGGAGTCTGCCTGCCTGGCGCAGCAAAACCGCAGCCCAGCGTTCTGCCATTTTAAGGCGGTGGCATGACCTGCTCATGGAAAACCAGGAAGACCTGGCCTGGCTCATGACAGCGGAACAAGGCAAGCCCCTGGCCGAATCCCGGGGCGAAATCGCCTATGCAGCCAGCTTTTTTGAATGGTTTGCCGAAGAGGCCAAACGGATTTACGGTGATATCATCCCCCAGACCATTGCGTCCCAGCGTCTGGTGGTGATCAAACAGCCTGTGGGCGTGGTTGCGGCCATCACCCCCTGGAACTTTCCCAGCGCCATGATCACCAGAAAAGCCGGTGCAGCCCTGGCAGCCGGATGCACCATGGTGGTCAAACCCGCCACAGCCACACCCTTTTCCGCTTTGGCCATTGCAAAACTGGCCCAGAAAGCCGGGATGCCCCCGGGCGTCTTTAACGTGGTCACAGGGTCTTCGTCAGCCATTGGCGGCGAACTGACCGCCAACCCCATTGTCCGGAAACTGACCTTTACCGGCTCCACAGAAGTTGGCAAAAAACTGATGCAGGACTGTGCCGGCACCATGAAGCGGGTATCCATGGAACTGGGCGGCAATGCACCGTTCATTGTATTTGATGATGCAGACCTTGATGCGGCGGTTGAAGGGGCCCTTTCCTGCAAATACCGCAACTCCGGCCAGACCTGTGTCTGTGCCAACCGCCTTTATGTCCAGGCAGGGGTTTATGATCAATTCTGTGAAAAACTGACCCGGGCTGTGGCAACCCTTAAAGTGGGCAACGGCGTAGAAGAAGGGGTGGTCCAGGGCCCGCTCATTGACATGAAGGCCGTTGAAAGTGTGGAACGTCATATCAATGATGCCCTGGACAAAGGCGCTAAAGTACTGGCAGGCGGCAAGCGCCATGCCCTGGGCGGCACCTTTTTTTCCCCCACGGTCCTGGCAGACGTCACAGACGACATGCTCGTGGCCAAAGAGGAAATATTCGGTCCCTTTGCCCCGATCTTCAAGTTTGAAAGCGAAGCAGAGGTGATCCAAAAAGCCAATAATACAGAATACGGCCTGGCTGCCTATTTCTTCACCCGGGACATGGCCCGGACCTGGCGGGTGGGCGAAAAACTGGAATACGGCCTGATCGGCATCAACTCCGGCATCATCTCCAATGCCGTGGCCCCCTTTGGCGGGGTCAAGGAATCCGGCAACGGCCGGGAAGGCTCCAAGTACGGACTGGATGATTACCTGGAGATCAAGTACATGTGCATGGCCGGCATCAGCTGACCTGATCATTTCACAACATTTTATTTGCGATAAAACGAAAAGTGAATAACTAATTCAGGAGTAAACATGAAAAAAATTATTTGTTGTATGGCTGCTGCCATTGCAATGGCCATGGTTTTTTCCTCATCTGCGTTCTGCAAAAGAGAGACTGTCATTAAAATCGGCATCAATGCGCCGCTGACCGGGGATATTCCAAAGGTCGGAGAGGGTACAAAATATGCGGCGCAAATGTG
This sequence comes from Desulfobacter sp., assembly GCF_050177295.1. Lineage (NCBI taxonomy): Bacteria > Pseudomonadati > Thermodesulfobacteriota > Desulfobacteria > Desulfobacterales > Desulfobacteraceae > Desulfobacter > Desulfobacter sp. The sequence continues at coordinate 1,579 of NZ_JBFXHE010000193.1, read as the reverse complement.
GCTGCAGGACATTGAAAAGGCGGGCGGCATTGACGTCGGCGGCCAGAAGTATAAGGTCGAACTGGTGGTTGAAGACAATGAATCCAAAGCAGAGTCCGCAGTAAAAGCCAACACCAAAATGATCAGCCAGGATGACGTACTGGCCATTATCGGCCCCCAGGCTTCCAAACAGGCGATTCCTGCCGGTGAAGTGGCAAATAAATATAAAACCGTCATGATCAGCCCCTGGTCCACCAACCCCGACACCACCCTGAACCGCCCCTTTGTATTCCGCGGCTGTTTCCTGGATCCCTTCCAGGGTCCTGTTGTGGCCAATTTCATCACCGATGAGTTCGGGTTCACCAAGGCCGCTGTTCTTTATGATGTGGCATCCGACTACCCCAAAGGGCTTGCCGAAGTGTTCAAGGCTGCCTGGGAGAAAAAACACGGCAAAGGTTCCATTGTCGCCTTTGAAAGCTTTACCACAAAAGACACGGATTTTTCTTCCCAGCTGACCCAAATTATCCAGTCCGGTGCCCAGGTTCTTTTTACCCCCCAGTACTACAATGAAATTCCTTTGATTGCAAAACAGGCCAAAGAGCTTGGATGGAAAGGACCCATTGTGGGTTCCGACTCCTGGGGATCTGCAGAGACCGTTGAGCTGTGCGGGGAAGCCTGCTACGGCCAGTTCTTCTCTTCCCATTACGCAGCTGCCGGTGCCAAGGGTGCCACCAAGGAATTTATTGACCGCTACAATGAAACATACGGCTACGTCCCCGATGATGTGGCAGCCCTGACCTGGGATGCCCTTGGTCTTGCCCGGCAGGCCATTCAGGATACCGGAAAACTGACCGGAAATATTGAAAAAGACCGTGTGGCGGTCCGGGACGCCCTTGCAAAAGTTAAAGATTTTTCCGGTATCACCGGCAACATGACCTTCACCGAAGAGGGCGATCCGATCAAGTGTGCGGTTATTGTTAAAATCAGCGACAAGGGTGAGTTTGAATTCTACAAATCCGTATGCCCCTGAGGGGCGGATGGAAACACGCGTTAATACGTTTTTAAGTGAGAAAATAACTGCCGCAATGAAAAGCGGCAGTCATTTTTTCAACTCATTCACTGTTTTAACAGGAACTGCTGCATGGAATCGTTTACTGATCTGATACCGTTTTTTATTCAGAACTTTATCAATGCACTCCAGCGAGGAAGTTTTTACGCTGTTATCTCCATCGGATACTCCATGGTCTACGGCGTTCTGATGCTTTTCAACTTTGCCCATGGTGATATTTTCATGCTGGGTACCTATATCGGTTTTGGTATTGCAACGCTTTTTCTTGCGCTGTTTGCAGGCATTTTACCGGGGCCTGTCATCTTTTTGGCCACCATTGTGGTGACCATGTTTTTAGCCTCCTGGATCGGGGTGCTTGTGGAGGTGGCCGCCTACCGGCCTTTGCGTCAGGCGCCCCGGGCTTCTGCCGCCATCACGGGCCTTATGATCGGCATTATTTTTGAAACCGGTATTTTGATTCTTCTGGGTGCCAAGCGACTGAGTTTCCCACCGCTCATTGAGTCGGTCTCCTACAATGTGGGCGGGGTCTAT
>NZ_JBFXHE010000192.1:0-8136 GCF_050177295.1 Desulfobacter sp. | reverse complement strand
CTTGCAGCCTATTATATTACCGGCAAAACCGACACCCTGTTTCCATCCGCTGTATCCGGACGGTGAGGGATCAAAGGATTCTGCCGGTATTGCGCTCCACACGTATGGCCCGGTCATCATACAGACGCTCCATGTAATAATCCTTCACATTGGTGATTTCCAGGCCCGGCAGACCGTGCTGATTCATCCAGGCCTGGATTTTTGGAATTTGGGCAGGGTCACACGCCCGGGCCGTAAAAATTTTAACCCGGATGCCGTTGTCCACCATGCGTAGGACCATATCAACCATGGACGGTATGGGGGCTCCGATGCGACTAAGGGTTGAGTTCTCGTCCCAGACCGCCAGGGTTCCGTCCAGATCCACGCCGTACCAGGGGCCGGGGGAGGCGCTACCTGATACGGCATCCGTATTGTCGGGCCAATTCTGAACGATGCCTGTTAAAATTTTTTTTATGACTGACAGCATGACACCTTTCTCTTCAACAAAAGTATAGTATGGCATTGAAGAATCCGGAGTAAACCAAATTTAATGCGCTGATGAATCCATATTACTCCAGTCCGGTTTTAATATGTCTTCACTCTCGCCTGTTTCCGAAGGTATTTGAGATTCTAAATCCAGGGAAGGGGTGGCCTCGGGATTAAATATCATATTTTCCCCTTCATCTTTTAACCCCTCTTTTCCGTTCAATCCTGCAAGCAGGCTTTCAGCTTTATCCCTTTGCCGCGTATCAAGCGATATATATCCCAGAGCTGATTCCAGTTTTGTTTTGGCCTGAAAAAGCTTTCCCCGGTGGTACAGCACCATGCCCAGGTGATACTGGATCATTCCGTTTCCAGGCGTTAATTCTTCGGCCTGCTCCAGCATCCATTGCGCCTGGGAATAAATTTTTTTATGGTAATAGGCCCACCCGAGGGTATCCATGAGCCAGGCTTGGCCCGGCAGTGTGTCATAGGCTTCTCTTGCCAAATCAAGGGCCCGGTCAAAATCGGTCTCCTCTTCCAGCAGCAGCCAGGCCAGGTTTCCTTTAATTTCAGGGTGATCCGGAAAGGAATTAAGCGCCTGTTCCATCACCTGTGCGGCATCCGATATCCGTTGTTTTTTCACATAATACGCTGACAGCTTAAGCCACCCCCCGACATACTGCGGCAGCTTTGTTATGCATTCGGTCAGTGTTTTCTCGACGCCGTCATCCTTTCCTGTCGCTTCAAAAAGTGCTGCCTGCAAAAGAAAAAAAGGACCTGACACCTCTTTTTTCGCCATGGCTTTGTCTATATATGCCTGGCATCGGTCATAGTCTTTGAGCCCAAGGCAAATTTTTGCCGCAGTATAGTAAACAGCCGGATTCGCGTCATGACCCGCCAGCGCATCTATCTTTTCAAAGACCCTCTCTCCCAGGCCCTGATCTGAAGCGAGCCGGGCATACGCGTACAAGGCCGGATAGATGAGGGGTGCATCTTCAAAGACCTGGCTGTAAGCTGTCAGCGCTTCCTGCACCATGCTTTGGGCCTCAAAGGCCTGTCCCAGAAAAAAGTGGGCCGAAGCGCCGCCTCCCAGATGCCACGACTTGGACAAAGAACCTATTGCACAGGAAGGATCCCTGCGGCCAAGGGCGCAGAGCCCTTTGAGCTTCCAGGCCCGGGCACTGGACGGTTCCCGTCCCAGAAATTGATCCGCATATTGGTCTGCCAGGCCGTAATCCTCCCGCTTATAATTCAGCGCAGCCATGGCAAATATGGACTCCTCATGATCCGGGTCCAGCATCAGTGCCTGAAGAAACGCTTTTTCAGCCAGCTTACTCTGGCCCCCGGCAAAATAGGCCACGCCCATAAGATAATGGGCGGACACAAGGCCGTAGTCTTTGTCCAATGCGGTTTTCAGATATGACACGGCATGGGAGTACCGGCCCTTGAATAACCAGAATTTTCCCATCAGTAGATGATACCCCGGCGCATCCCTGCTTGCCTGGGCAAGTTGATCCAGCAGCTTTTCGGCGCCTGCCATCTCTTCAATCGCAAGATAAAAATCGGCCAGCATCATTTTAAATCCGGTATTTTCAGGATACTCGGCAATTAGTTTTTTTAAATAGGCCGCTGCCTTTTCTAACTTCCCGGCAACGCGATAAAACAGGCAAAGCCGGGTTTTAAATTCAAGGTCTCCAGGGTCTGAATCCACGGCCATGAGGAGATACCTTTCGGCCCTGGTATCATCTCCTGCAAGGGCATAATAATCTGCAGCAAGCATGAGATCCATGGGTGTTTTAATACCCTGGGTCCGGCAAAGAGTGACCATCTTTTCGGCCTCAAAGGCCTTTTTTTGTTCCTGAAAACAGATGGCCAGCTTGAGCCTGGGGCGAATCTGGGCGGGTAAAAGCGCTGCAGCTTTCTCATAAGCCGCTTCTGCCGTTTTGAATTCAGTCTGTAGCATGGCAAGATCGCCGGAAAGCATGAAAAGGAGGGGATCTGAATCATGGTTCTTGAGAAGCTTTGACAACAAATTTCCCGCCGCTGCCGTATCCCCGCGAACCAAGGCAATCCGGATAATTTGCTGTTGTGTGTCAACATCTTCGGGATTTTTTTCCAGTGCCTTTTTAAAGCATATCTCAGCCTGGTCCAGGTTGGACAATTTCAGATAAACGGCGCCCATCTTCGCATATACGCGGCCGGACTGCCCGACCGGCTCCTTTGCTCTTAGCCAGTATTGAAGGGCATCGGCATAATCACCGCGCTCAAAAGCCTGGTCGCCTTGATTCTCAAAATGATCCTGGGGCGTTCCAAACTCCCAGATCAAAAAACAGCTTACAAGGATCCCTATCATTAAAGCGGAAATCAACACGCCTGTGGCCGCAACAGCTATTTTTTTGCGTTTACGCGTCATCGTTTCACCACAATCAGACCGACCAGACTGATAACGGCCATAACAGCCGCCCAGGAAAGAATTTCAATTTTATTGTTTGCCAGAAACCGCAGCAGCTTGAGTCCCAAGGAAAAAATCCAAGGCAATTGCGTATCCCGGCCATAGGTTTGGTGATATGCGCCGCTGCCTACCGGATTTTTCGAATACGCCTCTTCTAAACTCAACGCCTCGTATTTTTCAAGGGCAGGCATTGAATCCTCCCTGCCTTTTTTTTCTGCCTGGACCGCCTGAAGATCTCGGCTCTCTTGAACAGGCAGGCTTACTTTTCCGCCGGTCTGAAAAAGAATCACCTCTGCCACTTGCCGTTTCAGCTTGTCGGCAGGCACCAATTCTTTCGCATCAGATACCTCTACCGCTTTTTTGTGGCTTTTTTTTGCCTCAAGATAAGGGATGCTCAAATCCTTTAACAGTTCGGCATTTCGTTTTTGTAGCGCCCGGTATTGCTCTATAAGATTTTTTAACCTGAGATTTGCCGCAATCCGGCGGTCAAGCGAGGCTTGAACGTTTGTCTCTGATGCGGATAAAAGATTAAAAGGAATATCAATCTTAAGCTCTCCGGCGCTTGCCGGAGATGACTCTTTAGAAAATGTTCTATACAAGCGGATTTCTGAGTCAGTATCCGGGGTATTCGGCAGAAAGGCATAGGTTTTGGACACCTCCTCTGCGATTCGGGGCGACTCGAAAACGGGACAATTTTCGCACGTGTCGGAAAAATGAAACCAGGCATATGTTTTTCCCTGGGTTAAGCACAAAAAAAACAGCGTCCCCAAAATGTTTAAAATCAAATATCGCGTCCGCATATCTCGTTCCATGTTCCTACAATGTCGAAATTTTTATTTCGTTGACAATACTGAGTATCCCATAATACAAATTGTATTTAACATTTGAGCGTTATCATAAAGTAAACAAAAAGCCAATTCACTTTTAAAGAGGTTGCTCATGAAAACCTGTTCCAAAATTATGTTAGTCATTTTCATCACATTGCTTACTTGCACCGGATTTGGATGCGCAAACAAGGACGAAAAAAAAGCAGCCCATGTAAAAAACGGTGACGAATACTTTGATGCAAGGGAGTATAAAAAGGCTGAAATAGAATATAAGAACGCGCTCCAGATAGACAATAAAGATACGGCAGTCCTTTTGAAGCTTGGCGACATATTCATGAAGACAGGCCAGTTAAAATCGGCCTTTGCGCTTTATTCCAGCGTAGAAAAACTTGATCCGGAAAATATTGAAGCCCTGGTGAAATTATCGAGATTTTATTTTCTGGATAAAAAACTGCCGGAAACCCAGGCCAGGATCGATAAAATTTTGAAAAAGGACCCCCAAAACCTGGACGCGCTCTTTCTCAAAGGACAGGTTCTGATCAGAAAGAAGCAGATTGAAGATGCCCGGATTGTTTTTGAAAAAATTCTTGAAATCCAGAACAGCCATGTGGGAGCCCTGCATACCATGGCCGCCATAAAAGCCAGCGAAAAAAAATTCGACGAGGCTGAAGCTTTTTTGCTCAAAGCTGTGGAATCAGGCAAAGATGCGACAACGGCCAGAAACGTCCTGGCCCAGTTCTATATTCTGCGAAAACAATTGGATAAAGCAGAGGAACAATTACATCTGTCAGCGGCAGAGCATCCTGAAAATCCAGGGCACCAGATTCTTCTGGGTAATTTTTACCTGAGAACAAAAAATTTCCAAGAAGCTGAGACCGCGTTTAAAAAGGCGGTTGAGATCCAACCGGACACTCCCCGGCCCATGGTTATACTGGCCGGATTCTATAACGTGACGGACCAAAAGGATAAGGCCCTTGAATTGTACAGGAAAGCCGCTGCCCTTGATTCTGAAGACAGCAACAGCCAGATGATCTTGGCAAGATTCCTGTACAAGGAGAAAAAAATAGACGAAGCGGAGAACCTGGTCGCCGGCATTCTCAAAAAACGGCCCCAGTTGCCGGATGCCAGAATGCTGAAAAGCGAAATCCTGATTTTTCAAAAAAAATATCAGGATGCGCTCAATATCCTGATCGCCCTTGAAAAGGAAGAACCAAATGCCCACAGGGTTCAATATTTTAAAGGCCTTTCTTATATCGGAATAGGGGAGCCGAACCAGGCGGCATCAGCCCTGGTCAAGGCGGTGGAGCTGAAACCGGAGTATACCCAGGCCCGGTTGCTGATGTCTGAAATTTATTTGCGCCAGCACGCCTATGATCTTGCCGTAAATCAGACCACCGCGGTAATTAAGCTTGATCCCAAAGCCTACCGGGCCTATCTGCTCCGGGGCAACGCCTATGTGGCCCTGAAAAAAATTAAGGAAGCTGAAGACGATTATAAAAAAATGATTGAAATCGGCTCTGACAATCCGGCAGGCTATTACCGGCTTGCCTACTTAAAATCTGCGCTGAGGCAATTTGACCAGGCAGCCCCCCTGCTGGAAAAGGCCTGGTCCCTGAACAACAAACTCATTGACGTATTTACCCTGAGAATCAGAAATGCCGTGGTCCAGAAAGAATTTGATACTGCCCATGCCCTGTGTACTCAGCAGATGGATGCATTCACGGATAACAATAATTTAAAAGCGCTTGTGCACAGCACCCGTGCAAATATTTATCTGGCCCAGAAGGATATGAAACAGGCAGAATCAGAACTGCTGAAAGCCGTTGACCTTGCCCCGGATTATCTGAGTCCCTACGGAACGCTGGCAAAAATATACCTGTCCCAGAAAAATATTGAGGACGCAAAAAAACAATATCTGACCATGATTGAAAAAAATGATAAACTGGCCCCGCCCCATATGTTGCTGGCCGTCCTTCTTGAAGCGGAAAACAAATTTGATGACGCAGAAACCCATTACCGTAAAGCCCTTGAAATCAATCCCAACTATGCCGCCGCCGCCAACAATCTGTCATTTTACCTGGCAAGCCGGACAGATAAATTTGACGAAGCCCTGGCCCTGGCAAAAACAGCGAAAACCCTTTATCCCGAAGATCCGAGCATCATGGATACGATGGGATTTGCCTATTATAAAAAAGGGTTGTACGGAAATGCCGTTGCCGAATTTTTGGACTGCCTGGAAAAACAACCAAACCATCCCATTATCCGCTACCATTTAGGGCTGGCGTATTACGGAAAAGGGGAAAAAGAGCAGGCACTCAAAGAGCTGTCCAAGGCCCTGGAGCTTAATGATAATTTCCCCGGGGCCAGTGACGCAAAAAAATTGATAGAGGAAATAACTCAATAAAATAAATCAGTAGTGTCCGGTTAGGTTTTTGCGTACATTTAAAAAACGCTGTTTTTGATACTTCTTTAGAATTTAGCTGGGGGCGCTTGCAAAAGCTGAGAAGGAAAAATTTTCCTGACCCTTGGAACCTGATGCGGGTAATACCGACGTAGGGAAGCGGATCATGCATCTTCAAGTAAGTGCCTACCTATAAAAATACATTATCTGCACCGGGTTGATAATAACGGTTTTTCTTCGGAGGTCAGCATGGATAAAAAAAGAAGTTTTGACGAATTTGCACAAGCATATGATGCGTGGTTTTTTGACAATATGAATCTGTTAAATTCAGAGGTGAACCTGGTCGCTTATTTTATGAAAGATGCGGGTGATACTTTTTCTGTAGGGTGCGGAAGTGGTCTTTTTGAATCAATCTTGAAAAGAGATTTTAACATTTCCATTCAGTACGGTCTCGAACCATCAGAGGGAATGGCTGAGATTGCCCGTAAACGCGGGATAAGTGTTGAGGTAACCACAGCGGAAGACGCCGATTTGGGCGAAGAACAATACGATACGATCCTATTCAACGGCACACCAAGCTATATCAATGACCTGCAGTCCGTGTTTCACAAAGCATATACTGCTTTGAGAAAAGGAGGTAAAATCGTGGTTATTGATGTTCCTAAGGAAAGTTCATACGCAACCATGTATAACCTGGCAAAAAGTGTCGAAACATGGGAACATCCATTATTGGAAGGAGTTCACCCAAGGGACCCGTATCCAATTGAATTTGTAAAGGTTGCAAACTGGCGTACAACTGCTGAGAAAGTCGAGATGCTTAAAACAGCAGGTTTTCAAGACTTTGATTATGCTCAAACGCTCACTAAACATCCGCTATACTCAAACAATATGGAAGAACAACCAATTCCGGGGTTTGACTGCGGTGATTATGTTGCCATTTGTGCCTTTAAGGAACGAGCACGAAATAAGATGGCCAATTAAAATTTCTAAACGTACGGCCGACAATGGCCGACTGTTTTGAAATGGTCGAGTTATTTAAGGCTCATTCCTAAAAAATAAAAATAGAGGAATCAGGGGGTGATGAAGAATATTAAAGCAGCAGGAAAATACACTCAAAAGATGTGGGATGCGGTAGCTTCTATTTATGAGGATACAATCGCTCATCCCTTCGTTGTACAACTGGCGAAAGGCACATTAGATAAAAATAATTTTGCACATTTCCTGTCGCAGGATATCCTTTATCTCAAGGATGATAATCTGGCTTTGGACCTGTTGGCCGAAAAAGCTCCCAACGAATCTGAAAAGCAATTCTTTCAAATGTTAGCCAAAGATGGGCTGGACATTGAAAAAGCCCTTCACAATGAGTTTCTGAAATATTTTGATATTGAGGAAGCTGAAGAAAAGTCTCCTGCAATTGAGAAATACACTTCCTTTCTGCTTAATCACAGTAAAAATTCCGTATTTGCTCTTGCTGCTGCGGCACTTTTACCCTGTTTCTGGGTGTTTAGCAGCGTTGGTAACCACATCTTGACCATTGCGGAAGCTGACAACGAATACCAGATGTGGATCGACACCTATCACAGTGAAGCGTACGAGCAATACACGCAAAGATTTATTGATATTGTAGAGCGGCTATCATCCGCAGCAGATGAAGAACTTCATCAGGAAATGTTGAAAGCCTTCACGCTATCAACACAATATGAACTCGATTTTTTTGAAGAAGTTATGAAAAAGTAATTGCAATAACCTTTAGCCGATTGTGATCGTCCCTTTCTATGGGATTGGTTATCCAACCATATTTTTCATTTCCAGGATATGTTTACATGCGATCGCCCTGGAGATTGAGTCTGAATCTATTGACAGAAAAAGATCCAACGTATATGGTCTTAAAAAAATATAAGGGGAGAAATAGTTTAATGATCTTTAGCTTCAGCAAAAATTTTTATTTTAGCACTCGATTTTATAGAAAGGACAGCCTGCCTGTGGACAACTGA
>NZ_JBFXHE010000191.1:0-8208 GCF_050177295.1 Desulfobacter sp. | reverse complement strand
AGCTGATCTGCATGAGGTTTCTCCACGTCGAATTCTTCAAGAGCGAATTGTATGCAACGAGTTATCCCTTCTTTAGGGTCTGTCAAGGTTCCATCCAGATCAAAAAGAATATTTTCAATCATTGTTGTCTGCTTTATTTGTCTTATCTGCCCATGAGTTTCCAATATGCTCCCTAACTCACGCCTTGAACCCGAATAAAAATTCGGCGCAAAATCTGTAGCATTAATTTTTTCCGAGCCCCTAAAGACCCCTTTTTCATAAACGACTCAAGGTCCGTGGTCTTCAAAAAGCTTGCCACCTGGCTTCTTCAGGATGACACAGTATCCTGGAGAATAAAAGGCCAATAAGAGGGCATCTCGGACCAGCCCCCGTGCCGCCCGTTTCTGGGTGGGCTTTTCGTTGTTCCCGTGATATAAATCTTTAAACCTCAACCCCACCTTAGCCCTCAAAGGAACGCCATGCAGCACTATGTTGCCAGACAGGACCGACTCCGGGTGGATGCCTCATCATGGCAGAACCCCCCATGGAATGCCGTCTCCAGCCAGAAACTGACCTGCCATATGGGAGAACGTCCCAGCCACTTCCCGGACACCCGGGTCAAGCTGGCCTATGACGACCAGGCCCTTTACCTGATGTTCCGGGTCCAGGACCGGTATATCCAGGCCCTGGCCCGGACCGATCAAGATCGCGTATACCAGGACAGCTGCGTCGAATTCTTCTTTACTCCGGGGCCGGACCCGGACCAGGGGTACTTCAACCTTGAGATGAACTGCGGGGGCACCATCCTGTTTCACTTCCAAACCCTGCCCAGGAAAGATCCCGTTGAAATCCCGGTATCAGACTGTGCCCGGATCCTTCGGGACGCCTCCCTGCCCAAGATTGTGAGCCCAGAGGTCCAGGATCCAGTACTCTGGTTTCTGAGTGCCAGAATCCCCTTTGACCTGCTTTCCTCGTACACGGCCGTAACTCACCCGGAACCGGGCAAGGCCTGGCGGGCCAACTTTTACAAATGTGCGGACAACACCTCCCACCCCCACTGGCTGACCTGGGCGCCGGTGGACCTGCCGGCCCCGGACTTTCACCATCCCCGGGCCTTTGGCGCCCTCTGCTTCCAATGAGGCCAGGAAAAAGCGTCCTCCCGACAGAGTGAAAGGATCTGCAAGACAAGGCAGATAAAGCAGGGCGACCCTGAATATTGGAATCGCAGGTTTTCAGGAACGAGGAATTGAAAACACCACAAACACTATAAAAATATCCCGGCAACAGATCCGGTCATACATGTGGCTAACGTGCCTGCAACGATGGAGCGAAAACCTAAAGATACGATTTCATCCCTTCTTTCCGGAACCATACCGCCCATGCCGCCGATCATGATACCCAGGCTGCCCGGATTTGCAAAACCGCACATGGCATATGAAATAATGATGCGGCTGCGTTCACTTATTTCGCCTGAAGGCATACGGGTCAAATCAAGGTATGCGATGAATTCGTTGAGAATTGTTTTGGTTCCCATCAAAGCCCCGGTGGCATGGACTTGGGACCATGGGATACCCATCACCCAGGTTGCAGGTGCCATGATCCAGCCTAAAATCCGCTGCAGGGTGAACGGCTGCCCATCCAACATCGGCATAAGTCCTAGTGCCATATTGATCAGGCTCACCATGGCGACAAGAACGATGATCATGGCCACAATATTGATCATAAGATCAATGCCGGACACCGTGCCCGTGGTCACGGCATCCATAACGCTTTTGTAAACCGTTGGCGTGGACAGTTGCCATTCTGTAACATCTTTGGTTTCAGGAATCATGATTTTTGAAATTAGAATTGCTGGTCAAACATATTGAACGTGTACGATATAAATTAACTGTGTTAAATTGGCATTTTCTCAACCCAAAAAGGTGTTTATAATGACAAAGAACACAACCATTTCCTTCACACCCATCGGTTTTGTCAGAACCAATGCAACAAAAACACCCCGGCACTGGTCCGTGTCACAGGAAAAAGGGGTATTGGAGATTCAGCCTGAATTTGTGCCTGGCTTGCGTGATATTGAAATCGGACAAAAGATTGTGGTGCTTTTCCATTTTCATAAAAGCCCGGCATTCAATTCAGGATACCTGTTCCAGACCCCGCCCCACCGGTCCTCTTCCAGAGGCGTGTTCAGCATCTGTTCGCCCATCCGTCCCAATGCCATCGGCATGAGTGTCGTTGAGGTGACAGATAAAGACCAAGAACGCATTGGGGTCAAACACATTGATATGATTGACGGCACACCAATTTTGGATATCAAGCCCCTGGTCACGGGAGAAGAGGATTGTCCAAGCGCACAATAAAAAAAGGAGTACCCATGTCCGACCCCGCCAAATTTCGTTTTTCCGTCGACCGCGGCGGCACCTTCACGGATATCTATGCCGAGGTTCCCGGAGAACCCGGGTTCAGGGTCATCAAGCTTTTATCCGAAGATTTCCGGAACTATCCTGACGCACCCCGTGAAGGAATCCGGCGCATCCTGGAAGAGGTGACCGGCAAGCCCGTACCCAAAGAACTGTTCGAATCCGACCGGATTGAATGGATTCGCATGGGGACCACCGTGGCCACCAACGCCCTGCTGGAACGAAAAGGCGCGCCCAGCGCCCTGGTGGTGACCCGGGGATTCGGTGATATTCTTCAAATCGGAAACCAGGACCGTCCCCGGATTTTTGACCTGGAGATCAAAAAACCCGAAATTCTGTACCGGGAGGTCATTGAAGCGGACGAGCGCCTGAGGATCTTGCGGGAGGAGGATGACGCCTCGGCAGTGGAAGGCAAAATCGTGAAGGGGATCACCGGTGACCGCCTGGCAGTGATTCGTCCCCTGGATACAGCGGCCATAAAATCCGATCTTAAGGCTGTCTATGATCGGGGCATCCGCAGTCTTGCCGTCGTGCTCATGCACGCCTATGCCTGGCCGGATCATGAACGAACCATCGGCCGCCTGGCCCAGGAGATCGGATTCACCCAGATCTCCCTCTCCTCCAAAGTCATGCCGCGGGTGAAGCTGGTGGCCAGGGGCGACACCACCATGGTGGACGCCTACCTCAACCCGCATATTCGCACCTACCTTGACAGCTTTAAACACGGGTTCAAGGACAAGCTTACCCATACAGGACTTCTTTTCATGCAGTCAGACGGCGGACTGGCCGGTGCCGACGGGTTCACCGGCAGCCGCGCCATCCTCTCCGGACCGGCCGGCGGGGTGGTAGGCTATGCCATGACCACCTTTGATTCTGAAAAAAAACAGCCCGTCATCGGCTTCGACATGGGCGGCACATCCACCGATGTCTCCCGGTTCGGGGGGGAATATGAGCTGGTCTTTGAATCGGAAACCGCCGGAGTGCGCATCCAGGCCCCCCAACTGCACATCAGGACCGTGGCCGCCGGCGGGGGCAGCCGCCTCTTCTTTGACAACGGCATGTTCCTGGTGGGTCCCGAATCTGCCGGGGCACACCCTGGGCCGGTCTGCTACCGAAAAGAGGGCTACCTGACGGTCACGGACGCCAATCTGGTGCTCGGCCGTATTCAACCTAAGCACTTTCCCCATATTTTCGGCCCCACCGAAGATCAGCCGCTGGACGTGGAAGCGGCCTGTACGGCCCTGGCCGGCCTGACAGAGGAAATCAACAGGTACTGCGCCGGTGCCGGGCTGCCGCCCATGACGGTGGAGGAGGCTGCCCTGGGGTTTATCCGGGTGGCCAACGAGGTGATGGTCAGGCCCATCCGTGAAATTTCGGTGATGCGGGGCTTCGATATCAAGGCGCACATTCTGGCCACCTTTGGGGGCGCCGGTCCCCAGCATGCCTGCGCCATTGCCCGGACCCTGGGAATATCCAAAATTTTTATCCACCGGTTTTCCGGCATTCTGTCCGCCTACGGCATGGGCATGGCCGATGTGGTCACGGAGCGCCAGCAGCCCTGCTCCGCTCTCTTATGCCCACAAGCGCTGAAAGAGGCTGAAGCGGTTTTTAAACAACTTGAAGAAGCGGCTCGCCGGGAACTTCAGGATCAGGGATTCTCCCCGGATGCCGTTGACACCACCCGGTTTCTTAACCTGCGATACCATGGGACAGACACGGCCATTATGATCTGCCGGCCTGAAGACAATGACTATACAAAAGCCTTCAGGGCCGTCTACCGCAGGGAGTTCGGATTCGATCTTTTTGGCAGGGAAATCCTCATCGACGATATCCGGATCCGCGCCCGGGGCAAGTCTGAGAATCTGCGCCGGATCAGCATCCCAAAGGCCCAGGGGGCACCGCCGGTGCTGGATACGACCCAGTGCTATTTTGAAGAGGGTCGGCAGAAAACCTTGATTTACGATCTGGAAAAACTTGCCGCCGGCCATTGTATCCCCGGCCCGGCCATTCTGATCCACCATACTTCCACCATTCTCATCGAACCCGACTGCACCGCAGAGATTACAAAAAACGGCGATGTGGAAATCAAGGTGGGCTCGGGCACGAGGGAGCAAATCGGCACAACGCTTGACCCGGTCCAACTTTCCATTTTCAGCAATCTCTTCATGTCCATTGCCGAACAAATGGGCCGGATGCTTCAAAAAACCGCCATCTCTACGAATATCAAGGAGCGCCTCGATTTTTCCTGCGCCCTGTTCGGGCCCGATGGTGAACTGGTGGCCAACGCGCCCCATCTGCCGGTCCATCTGGGGAGTATGAGCGACGCGGTAAAGGCGCAGATCCAGATGCAGGGAAGCGGTCTTACGCCCGGGGATGTATTGGTCTCCAATCATCCGGCTGCAGGGGGCAGCCACCTGCCCGACATTACGGTCATCACCCCCGTGTTCAAAAACGATCAGGTCATTTTCTGGGTGGCAGCCCGTGGGCATCACGCCGACATCGGCGGCATCTCTCCCGGCTCCATGCCCCCTAACTCCCGCCGCATTGAAGAGGAAGGGGCCTGCATCACCTCATTCAAGCTGGTGGAGAACGGCATTTTTCAGGAAGAAGGCCTTTCGAAACTGCTGCTGGCCCCCGGCAAACTGCCCCCGACACCGGGGCGTCCGGCCGTCTGGGGCACCCGCCTTCTGGCAGACAATATCTCCGATCTTAAGGCCCAGGTTGCCGCCAACCAGAAAGGGATTGAACTGGTGCTGGAGATGGTTGATCTCTACGGCATCGACGTAGTCCAGGCATATATGAAGCATGTTCAGGATGCGGCGGAAGAGGCCGTTCGCCAGAGGCTCATGGCGCTTTCCGCATCCAAGGGGATGGCCGAACGGGACACGATCCGCGCCAGTGACTATCTGGATGACGGCAGCCCCATTGCCCTATCCCTCACCATAGACCGAAAGGACGGCAGCGCACTATTTGATTTTCAAGGCACCGGACCTCAAATCTGGGGAAACTGCAATGCTCCCAAAGCCGTGACTAAATCGGCGATACTTTACTGCCTCAGATGCCTGATTGAAAAAGACCTGCCCTTAAACCACGGCTGCCTTATCCCCATCACCGTTAATATCCCCAAGGGCTCTCTGCTTGATCCCTCTGCCGAAGCGGCGGTGGTAGGCGGTAACGTGCTGACCTCCCAGCGGATCACCGACGTGGTCCTCAAGGCGTTTGGCGTGGCTGCCGCCTCCCAGGGCTGCATGAACAATTTTACCTTCGGCAATGACCGCTTCGGCTACTATGAAACCATAGCCGGCGGGGCCGGTGCCGGCCCGACCTGGCACGGGCAGACCGGGGTTCACACCCACATGACCAACACCCGAATCACTGATCCGGAGATCCTGGAGCGGCGATATCCCATAATTCTCAGGGAATTTTCCATCCGCCGGGGGTCCGGCGGCAGGGGGCGGTTCAACGGTGGGGACGGTTTAGTGCGTGAAGTGGAATTTTTAAAGCCCCTCAATGTCGCCATCCTTTCCGAACGCAGGGTTTTCGCCCCCTACGGGCTGGAAGGCGGCGAATCCGGCAGCAAAGGGGTGAACCTCTTCATCAGAAAAGACGGCACCTCAATCTGCATGGGTGCCAAGAACCAAATCATAGCGCAACCCGGCGAGCGTTTCCGTATCATGAGCCCCGGCGGAGGTGGATTCGGCACGCCAACAGTGAATGAAAAAAATACAAATTAATTTCTAAAATGTAATTAACTTTAAGACAAAAATGTTAATATATTTTTGTATTGCCTTTTTAAAGACGAGATTCTATAACTAAAAAATACCTGACTTTAGGTGTAAAAAAAACCACCACTTTGAAAAGGAGTAAACATGAAAAAGACAACACTGGAAAAAATCTTTGAATATGCATCGATGCCTGTCCACGGAACGTTATCGCGTAAGTTGAGAAACGACATCCACTGCCAGATAAACGATGGCAAGGAATATGTCGGTGCTACTTTCTTCCTCGGTGAAGAGTTCGTTCGCATTACGGAACAAAAAGATGGACAAATGATCAATACGTATTATGACTGGGAAACCATCGCATCCGTAAGAACCATTGCCAATAATACAAAATAAAGAGAGGATGTGTAACCTAATCTATATTTTACAAAAAGCCCGGCTACACAGATAACTGCAAATAGCCTGACCCAACAGGGCCAGGCTATAAAAAAACAATGAACAGGATTTCAGCTGTCATTCTCGGCTTTCAGGACAAAAATTCTTTTATCCTTGAGGCTGTCGATGACAAATGATGACTGGATGCTCTGGATGCCCTGTATCCGGGTCAGTTTATGATTCATGAATTCTGCATAGGCATTGATGTCCTTTGCAATGACCTTGAGGATAAAATCATGGGCACCGGCAATCTGATAGCATTCCACAACCTCCTCAAGCTCCGAAAACTTTTCCTTTATTAAAGACACTGAAGATAGCTTGCTCAAGCTCAGCGTAATACTGACAATGACCATGATAGGAAATCCAACCTTTTCCGGATCCACCACAGCCATGAAATGGGAGATTACACCCGTTGTTTCAAGGCGTTTCACTCGTTCCAGCGTAGCAGGCGCTGAAATTCCCACCATCCGGGACAGCTGGGCATTGGTAATTCTCCCGTTTTCCTGGAGAATATTCAGTATTTGCTTATCAATCCGGTCCAATTGCCTTGTTCCAATGCGTTGAGAATTTAGGACTGCAGGTAGTCTAAAAGAATGTCTCCCAATTCATCCAAGGCACCGACATAAAAGTGATCTGCATTGGAAATAACCGACATTTGTGGAGTAATCTTCCATTTAGACAAAAGATCCTCTATTAGATATACAGGCGCTAAATCATCATTTTCACCCGTTATAATCAGCCCTGTATTAGGCAACTGTTCCACCTGGTCAAAGCTTAACAATGCTGCCGGCGGCGAAACCATAATATGATCGCAGACATCAACACCGGCACTGACGACATGAGCATTGACCCATGAACCAAAAGAGTATCCGGCAAGAAAAAGCTGATCATATCCCTGGTCGGATAAAAAAGCCAAAGCGTTTCTGACATCATCTTGCTCGCCCCGGCCATTGTCAAATTCTCCGGAACTGCCACAGGTACCTCTGAAATTAAAACGCAGGGTAGCAATCCCCGCAGATTGAAAGCAAGCGGCCATCCGGCAGATCAAAGGCACATCCATGTTTCCGCCATAAAGGGGATGGGGATGGGCCAGCACCAAGGCTTTCCCTGTTTCCTGCCGGTTCAGATACCCCTCAAGACAGATATTGCCGTTACCGGTTATGGTGATGGATTCTTCCATCATCTCTTATTTTTCAGGGCGGCCCTGATAAATGCCTTGAAAAGAGGATGGGGAACCATGGGTTTGGACTTGAATTCCGGATGAAACTGGCAGCCCAGAAACCACGGATGATCTTTAAGTTCCACAATTTCCACCAGGTCGTGGTCCGGAGATGTCCCTGAAATGACAAGACCCGATTCCACCAGTTTGTCCTTGTATTCATTATTGAACTCAAAGCGGTGGCGATGCCGTTCGGAAATATTTTCAGTCTTGTAAGCATTCATGGCAAAGGTATCTTCAACCAGAAGGCAGGGATAAGCACCTAACCGCATGGTGCCTCCTTTATCCGAGGATTCATCCCGTTTCTCGACCTTGCCGGTCTGTTCATCCACCCACTCTTTCATCAGGTAAATCACCGGATAGGGCGTGTCAATGTCAAACTCCTCGCTGTTGGCATCCTCCAGGCCGGCAAGATTGCGTGCAATCTCAATCACGG
>NZ_JBFXHE010000190.1:0-8212 GCF_050177295.1 Desulfobacter sp. | reverse complement strand
GGTCCTAGAAAAATTATCAGGGAGGACTTGGCGTCATCCAAAATTATCACGGAGGACAATGCATAATGAAAACTGAAAGCAGACTGGAAAAAGTACTGGCCTCAGGCCAGTTGGCAGTAACCTCTGAAGTGGGTCCTCCCAGAGGCTGCAATGTTGATGTTATCAAAGAAAAAGCCAACATGATCAAAGATTATGTAGACGGCATCAACATTACAGACAATCAGACCGCCATGGTTCGGATGTCCTCCATTGCCGGCGGCATCGTTATTAAACAAATGGGACTTGACCCCATTATCCAAATGGTATCCCGGGACAGAAACCGTCTTGCCATGCAGTCTGACATCCTTGGTGCTTATGCCCTTGGTTGCAACACCATGCTTTGCCTCTCCGGAGATCATCCTCAGTTTGGCGACCACCCCATGGCAAAACCCGTGTATGACATTGACTCCATAAACATGATTAAAATGGTCAAAGATATGCGGGATGAAGGCAAGTTCCAGGGGGGAGCAGATATCACGGAACCGCCCAAAATGTTCATTGGTGCGGCTGCCAACCCCTTTGCCGATCCCTTTGAACTGCGTGTTATGCGCCTGGCCAAGAAAGTGGCTGCCGGCGTGGATTTCATTCAGACCCAGTGTATCTTTAACATAGCTAAGTTTGAAGAGTGGATGAAACAGGTGGTTGATCGTGGCCTGGATGAGAAAGTGGCTATCCTTGCCGGTATCACGCCTATGAAATCCCTTGGTATGGCCAAATACATGAAGAGCAAGGTACCCGGTATGGATATACCTGATGAGGTTATCGACCGTCTTGCCGGTGTGGATAAAGAAAAACAAGCCGAAGAAGGCATCAAGATGGCTATTGAGCAGATGCAACGCCTCAAGGAATGCAAAGGCGTAAAAGGTTTCCATATTATGGCCATTGAATGGGAACAAAAGGTTCCTGAGCTGGTCAAAGGTGCGGGGCTTTACCCCAGACCTGAGGTTTAACCACAACATACTGGTGTAGCTTTTTTTGCCGATACAAGGTAGATCCGCTATATAGATTTATAAAATAAAAACAGACCGGGCAGAATTTATTGTCCGGTCTGTTTTTTATTTTATATGAATATGGTATTTATATATCATATGAAAAGAGGTTTATATAAAACAATAGATATAGTTCAAGGAGTTGTTTTTTAATGGAAAGCCAGGATTTTTGGAACGTTCACTCTCTTACATTAATTGAAATGGCCTACGAATCAAGTTCCAGAGAGCGGATTGACAATCCGGATGGATATGGGACCCGGACCGGGGTATGTGGAGACACTGTAGAGTTCTTTATCATGGTTGACGATAATAATTGCCTTAGTTCTATTTCCTTTGACTTCAACGGCTGCGTATATACGGCAGCATGCTGCAATACAGTGGTGCGCCTGGCCCAGGGGCATTCCGTTGACAATGTTTGGAATATTACTGACGATATGGTGAAAGCCTATCTTCAGACCTTGCCTGAAGACCATTATCATTGCGCCGAACTTTGTGTTGGTGCTTTTTATCTGGCATTGACCGACTACCAGAATAAAAGATCAATGAAAAAAAGTTGTAAACAGGTTTAATTTTTTCTTTGTAGCATGTCGTAATAGCGCTTTATCAAGCAATAATATGTGAAACTGCATTCAGGCACCATTATGTTTGAGATAAACATTATGGTGTTTGGGTATTTGACAATCATAAAACTATTATTACCATAGAAACCATATAAAAATTCGGGAGATTGCATATGGCCAAAAAAATGACCATTTCTGATGCCGTTGAGGTGTTTGATTTATATGACCTGTATGAAGAAATTATTGACGCTTATGAAGCCGATTTCTATACCCGGTCCGAGATGGAAGCCGATCTTAGGGACCTGATTGAAGAACACGATGAAATCTATGAGTTTTCCGCAGATGAGGATGACGGTTATGCTGAAAGCTTTGAACGTAATCTCAAAGAGGCCATTAGTATGATTTTCGATGATCACGGGCTTGATCTCGATCTTGATGATCAGTTCATGGATGAGGATGATATTGATGTGTATGATGATGAACCCATGGTCGGCACTCCTGTTCGGGATGAAGATGAAGATGCTTTTGGGGAAGACGAAGATGAAATGTTTTAAGATAAAGGACTGAGTGTTTGGATATTCAACAGTTTAAATACGGTGCAGACAATCTGGGTTACCTGATTTACAGCGAAAAGTCCTGCATTGCCATCGACCCTGGGGCCCCGGATGATATGGCCAAATTTGCCATAGAAAAAAACATTCCCATTGACATTGTCACCAATACCCACACCCATGCCGACCACACTAAGGGAAACAGTGCCCTTTTAAAGAAAACTAACGCGCGTTTTATTGACTGTACAACGCTTTCACAGGGACAGGTTCTTGACCTTAAAGATGCAACCGGACTTGAGGTCATGCTGACCCCCGGGCATACCATGGATTCCCTTTGTTTCAAAGGAGATGGGTTTATTGTAACCGGTGATACGTTGTTCAACGCCACGGTCGGCAATTGTTTTTCAGGGGATCTTGAATCTTTTTTTAATTCTTTAAAGCAGTTGATGGCCCTGCCCGGCAATACTCTGGTTTATGCCGGACACGATTATGTTCTTCAGTCTTTAAAGTATGTCAAAATTATTGAACCGAATAACCCGAATTTGAACGGGTATGCGGCTGCATATAATCCGGATCATGTTGTTTCCCGTCTGTCTGAAGAACTTAAGGTAAACCCCTATCTGCGTTTTAATACCTCATCCATGATTGAACGGCTTAAAGAAAAAAATTTGCCAAGAGAAACTCAATTCCAAAGATTTTCTTCTGTTATGGAAGTATTCTAACTATTCGGTTAAAAAATTGCTTGATAAAAATAAAAAGCCGACAACCTGTCATTCTGATCCGGGTTTTGCTCTGGGGCGACATATTACCATTGAATATTACGATTGCGCATCCTACGTCCTGCTTGACAAGAACGGGGTAGAATCAATCCTGCTTAGGGCTGCCCGGGAAAGCGGGGCAAAAATTGTCAGCAGTTCCTTTCATCAGTTTGAACCCCAGGGGGTCTCCGGGGTCGTGATTATTGCAGAATCTCATTTTACGGTTCATGCCTGGCCTGAGCATAATTATGCAGCCGTAGATATTTTTACATGTGCTGATAATATTGATCTGGATACAGCCATTCATTCCATCAAAGTACAATTTTCATCCCAGCGGGTCTTTATCTCTTCGGATCAAAACAGGGGGATACTGCAGCCTATGCTCGGAAGCTGTATGGCAAACAGTGATGAAAAGGTGATGGATAGGAGAACACTTCCCATGGCCTGGAAAAAAGTGTGTGAAAACACAAACCCCTGGGGAATGTCCACATCCGTTGATGTATATGACTGCAGTTCTGATATGATAAAAGATCCGGACTGTATAAAAAAAATTGTCAGCAGGCTGTGTGAAAAGCTTGGTATTGTTGACACGGAAAATACATCTTCGGTTCATTATGATGAAACCGAAACGGCTGCCGGTTTCTCCATGACACGATCCATTGAAACCTCCGGGATATCGGGGTATTTTGCCCATGCAACCCATACCGCATATCTGGATATTTTTTCCTGTAATACATATGAGCCCCGTGAATTGGCAGAATTTGCTCTGTCATATTTTGGGGGTAGCCACTACAAGATGCGGGTGGCTTTAAGACAATAGGTTGGGAATCGATAGGCTGTTACGGAATAGATAAATGACAAATTCAGGCAATATACATAAAGGCTGGTTTTCAGAAATTTGCCCCATGTGGGAGGGCATTGCCGTTTCCTTGAAGGTGGAAAAGCTTCTTTACAGTAAAAAAAGCAGGTTTCAGCAAATTGACCTTTATCAGACCCGTTCCCACGGCCGGATGCTGGTGCTTGACGGTATTATTCAGTTAACGGAACAAGATGAGTTCAGTTACCATGAAATGATGGCGCACCTGCCGCTGTTATCCCACCCAAACCCTGAAAATGTGCTTGTTGTCGGTGGGGGAGACGGCGGTGTTTTGCGTGAGATTAATCGTCATGATGATGTCCGCTTTATTGATTTTTGTGAAATTGATGAAGAGGTTGTTAATGTTTCAAAACAATTTCTGCCATCCATAGCTTGTGGATTTAACGATCCCAGGGTTACTGTTCATATAAGAGACGGGGCGGCCTTTGTCCGGGAATGCTCTGGTTGTTATGATGTCATTATTGTTGATTCCTCGGACCCGGTTGGCCCTGGAGAAATTTTGTTTAAAAGTCAGTTCTACCGGGATTTAAAGCATGCGCTTAAGCCCGGTGGTCTGATTGCCACCCAGGGCGAAAACTTTTTCCTTCATCCGGACTGGGTTGAAAAACTGATGGGTGTTACACGATCGTTGTTTCCCATATATGCCTATGCAAACATTATTGTCCCCACATATACCGGCGGTCACATCGGTATATGCATGGGATCTTTGGGCCCTAAACTTACGACACCGGCACGTCCAGTGCCCCAAGTGGTTCAATCTCAACTTAAATACTATAGCCCGGAGGTGCACCGTGCGGCCTTTGTGCTTCCCTATTTTGCAGAAAAAATACTGAAAGACAAAGGTGTATGAGGACAGAAAAGCTTGATGGGCTTGAGATAAAACTTGTGCGCACGGTGCCTGTGGATCAGCTTGGAGCCATCTACAAGGATGCCGGATGGTGGCAGGATAATTATAAAATATCAGACGAATTTTTGCGCCGAATTCCTGAACAATCGGCATTGTTTGCAGGTGCCTTTTTGGAAAAAAAAATAATTGGAATGGGAAGAGCCCTTTCCGATCTTTGTAGTGATGCTTATATTCAGGATATAGCTGTACTGTCAGCCTACCGGAAATTTGGCATTGGTACCCTGATTGTCACTTTTCTGATCCAGGAACTTAAAAGAAGGGGAGTGGACTGGATTGGATTGATCGGTGAGCCGGGAACTCGTTCATTTTATGAAAAAATCGGGTTCAGGCAGATGAAGGATCATATCCCCTTTAAACTTGAATAACAGTTATGTAAAGGAAAAACCATGATATGTCATAGCCATTCGGAAACCTGCAATACGCCACCAATCATCAGCAACAGTGCTGATGATCTGCAGACTGAACCAAATATACTTAAGCCCGGGAAATTTGATCTGGAGACCCGTCCCCTGATCCTTGATTTCCTGGGCCATTACCCGCCCTGCTCATGTGAGTACAGCTATGTTAATCTTTTTTGTTGGCAGAACCTGTACCGGTATTCATGGTTTTTTTATAAGGAAAACCTGGTGATTCATGACGATCGCAGCCGGGCCCTGTTCATGCCCATCGGAGAGGATTTGAATCCTGAAGAATTGTTTGATCTTTCAAAAAAGGCCATTGCCGCAGGACTATCCGGAGACATCGGGCTGGTGCCTGAATCTTACGTGGATATATGGCAGGATCTGGATCGTTATTTCAGTATTACCTCTGACCGGGATGCGGCAGATTATGTTTACCTGACACAGGAGTTGGCAGAGTTAAAGGGCAATAAACTGCATAAGAAAAAAAATCTTATTGCCCAGTTTACGCGCATGTATCCAGATTACTCCATAGTCCCTATGAATGAGGGTAATTGCAAAGAGGTGATGCGTTTTGAAAAGCGTTTGCTTGAAGGCACGCCTTCAGTATCCAACTCCCTGGTGGAAGAGTCCGAAGCAATTGCCATGGCCTTCTCCCATTGGAAAGATTTGGGTTTAAACGGATTGATACTGATGGTAAAGGATGAAATTGCAGCGTTTGCTGTTTTCAGTCCCCTCTCCCCTGACACCTGGGATGTTCACTTTGAAAAATCAGATGTGACTTTCAAGGGTGCCGCCCAGATGATCAATAGTGAGACTGCCAAATTTCTGGAAGGGACTGCACGATATATCAATCGGGAACAGGATCTTGGAATACCGGGATTACGCCAGGCAAAACTGTCATATGTTCCCCATGCGTTGATTGAACCCTATTTTCTAGTGCCTAAGCTGAATTTAAGATCCCATTAGGCGTGTGTGAAAGCGATCTTAAAAGAATATTTTGAGATGGTTTTTTAAACAATAAAGTAAAATGTACGTGTTTTTTCGATGCAGGAATTATCCTTCATTTTGTTTAAAAAAATTTCCGGCTTTAATGAGATGGTGTTTAAAGTAAATATTGTCCAATGAGACGCGCTTCACCTTGCGCCCCCTGCCCGGTGCATGTATAAACTGACCTTTGCCGATGTAAATGCCTACGTGAACATCCCCCCGTCTTCTGGGTACTGAAAAAAAAACCAGATCTGCCGGTTTGATATTTTGCCGAGATACTGATGTGCAGTTTTTGAACTGCGCACTGGCTGTTCTTGGTACATGAATCCCGATTTTGGCGTGGGTATATACCACTAACCCAGAGCAGTCAAAACCCTTTGGAGAAACGCCGCCCCAGCGATAGGGCGTACCCACGGCAGTCATGGCTGCCTGGACAATACTCTGACGGGTGTCAGACAGGGGGCCGGATCTGTTATATTCGGGGTCATCAGATTGCCTTGGGAGGCCAGACTGATTCGTCCGGCCTCCTTTAAGTTTGCCGCAGCCAAAGCAGATCAGCACGGCCAAAAAAAGGATCGCAATGGTGCGGATTAGGGAAGTAAACTTTGGCACAATGTAAAATGATCAATAGTTAGTAGTAAGATCATCCACCCTTGTCTGTGGGGTGGGGGGGCGTTTTTATTCCAGACATGCCGGCTTATGCGATCGTGTCCAGTAGGGTTCCGGTTGTTTCATCATAGGTCTGAATCATTTTGGCGTTAGCGTCAAACCCATTCTGGGCTTGAATCTGTACAATCATTTCCTCTGCAATGTTCGTATTTGATAATTCCTTTAACGAACCGTCATTTTTGAGAGGATCTTCAGCCAGAGTTGCGCTTGCCTGGGTTTTGGAGATGAAAGTTTGTACCTGTCCGTTTTTTGCCTCAACATTATACGCTCTGTCCGCCTTGAACTCGTCCGACAGGGAGTTGGCTACATTATTTGAAGAAACCAATATTTGGTTTGAAAAAGCCTGTAAAGCTGAACCATTGTTTTGGACGGTCATCCCCATGATATTTACCTCCGGTTTGTATCAATTGGTATGCAAATAATATCAAAAAATTACCTTCATAACAATATACTTTTCTTTCAGACAGCGATATGAAATGAATTTTGGGTATCTTGATTGGGTCTATTCTGGTCAGACATGCTGCCTGTTTTGGCATACGCATCGGAAACCTGCTGCCGTGTATAGCCGGACACTGCTGTTTCCATCTGTCCGGCTTGTCCATCTGCTATAAGCTGTGTGATTTCAGCCATGGCTTTTGCCGCCTGGGATGCAGCGTTGGATGCTACTTTTAAATCCTGGGAGGATGGTTGGGCAGGGGCTAACGCTGCGGCACGCACCCGCCGCATTTTCTGTAATGTTGCCTCGGGGTCCCCAGGTTCGGAAGCTGTGTCAATACTGACCTCTCCGCCTACCGCATACTTTTTTCCGTCAGGGCCCTGCTGGTAGGAAAAGGTGGCACCAGATGTGATATATTCTCCGCCGGCGGCAATATGGGCCATTTCGTGAGCCCGAACTTGAGCGTCAACTTTTTCAAGTTTTTCGATGAGTAGTTTTTCGTCCAGGGTAAGCCGCGACTCTGCATCTGCCTCTGACGGCTGACTTTTTTTCTGGGCGGCTTCATCTGTCTGGGTCTGGGAAACCGAACCAACTTGTTCCTCACCGTCGGACAGGGATCCGGCTTTCCTGATATCCGTATCCTGCGCCTGGGATTCGGACCTGGGGGACGAAGATATCAGGGCAGATCCCCGTTCAAGGGCAGATTGATATGTATAATAGCTGTTTATTCCTGCAGCCTGAACATCCATAACGCTTCCCTTAAATTATATATACCTTTAATATACCAAATTAATTATGAAATTTCAAACGGCTATTTGAATGTACACCAGGTGATGGAATCGACGTTGACAAATGTCGGAAATGCGCGTATTTTAGAAAGATTCGTTATGGCGTTATTGTTGCGTTCTGCGTTACGCTGTGACAAGCCGGAAAATAAAAGCAGAGTACCAGTTGATTAGACGATTGTATAAAACAAAATTCTGCCGGTTTCAAGGAACTTTTTTATGAATCGACAATCTGAGGTGTCAAGGCAGACTA
>NZ_JBFXHE010000189.1:0-8304 GCF_050177295.1 Desulfobacter sp. | reverse complement strand
TCCAAGTGAATTCACGCCGGAGCTGAACGCGTCCTATCTATCCGAATTGAAGACCGAACAAAAAATAAATCAGGAGAGAAAGAGATGAGCATCTGGTCCTGGTACCCCATGTTTCAGGATGGAAATTTGATCCTTCTCAGGCCTTCATCTTTGAATGGTTTTGGGATTATTTTACCAGGGATGGCAGTCCATCTATTTGGTATCAATCATTTTTTTAACAGCATTCATGGCTTTGACGCGGATTGTTTCTTCAACCGTCACCTGTCCTGACATATTTTCAAGACAGTTCATAATATCCCGCAATCGCGTTTTTTTCATATCCGTGCATACCAGTTGATCTGATACGGGAAAAAAGGTTTTTTCAGGGTGTGCCTTTGAAATGGCATGGATCAAGCCTGTCTCCGTGCCCAGAATAAACTGATCGGCAGAACTTGCACCGGCAAACCGGATCATTCCCGATGTGGACTGGATGCTGTCGGCAAGTTCAAGCACATTGGGGGGGCACTCCGGGTGGGCCACAAACAGGGCTTTGGGATGGGCGGATTTCGATGCGTTAACCGCTTCAACACTTAAATCGTTGTGAAAGGGGCAGTATCCTTCCCACAAATGGATCTTTTTACCGGTATTGGCCGCAGCATACCGGGCCAGATTCCGGTCCGGTGCCATGAGTACTTCATCGTTCTTTAAGGCGTTCACCACCTTGACCACGTTGGCGGAGGTGCAGCAGATATCAGATACCGCCTTTACTGCAGCAGATGAGTTGACGTAGGTGATGACGGGGATGCCGCCAAGGTCGCCCTTGCGTTTGACCAGCGCCTGGGGGGTAACCATATCTGCCATGGGACACCCGGCATCGGGATTGGGCATGAGCACTATTTTATCCGGACACAGGATGGCTGCGGTTTCTGCCATAAAGCGGACCCCGCAGCAGACAATAATGTCCGCATCCGTAGCTGCCGCCTTTATGCTCATTTCAAGGGAATCGCCGCACAGGTCCGCCACATCCTGAATCTGGGCAGACTGGTAATTATGGGCCAGGATAATGGCCTTCTTTGCCTTGGCCAGGTCCCGGATCTGCTGGTGGAGTGTAAAATGTTTAGTCGTCATCAGTCCATTTCTATAATTTCTGTCCCCGGCGGGGGGGTAAATTCAAATATCTGTTCGTTAAACATGCTGAACTTGATATTGGTAAATATGAACTTGGTGGTGTCCCCGTAAAGATTTTCGGTTTCCACCACAGGGATTTCATATCCCGGAAGATTCACTGTGATACGTATTTTTGCAAGCTCCGGGGTCTTCTTTTTCGGGGTCAGCACAAGTTGTGAAAAGTTTTTTCCTGATTTGCCCGGTTCAATGGTGAACTCTTTTCTGATTCTTCGGATATCTGCCAGAAATGCGCCGCCTGAGCCGGACTGAAAAAACGGGGCTGCATCTCCGGTCATCATCTGGTTTTCCCCGGGCCGATAGATCCACAGATTTTTCCCATTGGTGATGATTTCATGGTTGTCTGAACTTTCATATACCCATTTCATTTTTCCCGGGTGGCTGAACCAGGCTTTGCCTTTGGCAATTTCAGTCACATCCAGAGCGGTCAGACGTGAGGCCTGTTCAAAATCGGCAGTGAAACTTTTGTTGGCGTATTTTGCCTCAATCCCGGAAACGATTTTGGCGGTTCCACCATCAAAGGACTGGGCCGCATTGCAGGGCACGGTTACCAGTATCATGGAGATAAAAACCGCCATTGCCCATGCGGTAAAACACCTGGCCATATATTTCATTTTATTTCCCTTTTTATTTGAGTAGCACATCCATGGATTTGCGTTTGTCTTCGGCATAAATTCTTCGCAGTTTCGGCTTTTCTATTTTACCGGTGGGGTTTCTGGGGACATCACCGAAAAATATTTTTTTCAGTTGCTTGTACCTGGGAAGCTTACTCTGGAAATCAAGAACATCCTGTTCACACATCATGGTATTGGGTTTGAGGCTGATAATTCCGGCAGGGATTTCTCCCAGACGATCGTCAGGCACGCCGATCACCGCAATGTCCCGGATTTTTTCATGTTTGAGAAAAAAATTTTCAATTTCCACAGGAAAAATGTTTTCCCCACCATAGATAATCACATCCTTTTTGCGGTCCACAAGCCAGATAAAACCCTCCTTGTCGTACCTGGCCATGTCCCCGGTAAACAGCCATCCGTTTTTTATGGTTTTGGCCGTGGCTTCCGGATTTTTGTAATATTCTTTCATCATTCCGGGGCCTTTGACAATAAGCTCGCCGGTTTCACCAAAGGGCAGCCTGCTGCCCTGCTTGTCCACAATCCGGGCTTGCCAGCCATATCCGGGAAGGCCGATGGGGCCGATCCGGTCCGCGTTTGCCACGCCTAAATGGACACACCCGGGGCCTGAGGATTCGGTCAATCCGTAATTGGTGTCGTAATCCTGACCAGGAAAATGGTTGCGCCAGTTCCGAATCAGGCTCGGGGGTACGGGCTGGGCCCCGATGTGCATGAGACGCCACTGGGAAAGGCTGTAGTCAGCGGGCTTGATCCGGCCGTTGTCAATGGCAATGAGAATATCATGAGCCCAGGGCACCAGCAGCCAGACAATGGTACACTTCTCTTCAGATACGGCCTCAATGATCCATTCAGACTTGACACCATTAAGCAGGACGCATTTTCCCCCCACCAGAAAAGAGCCCATCCAGTGCATTTTAGCACCGGTGTGGTAAAGGGGCGGGATGCACAGGAATACGTCATCATGGGTTTGGCTGTGGTGGTCATTTTCCACTTCACATGCATGCATCAACGCCCTGTGGGTGTGTAGAACCGCCTTAGGCGTGCCGGTGGTGCCGGAAGTGAAATACAGGGCTGCATCATCTTCAGGGGTGATTTCCACATCCGGAGGTATGAGACCGTCTGCTTTACAGATGAATGGGTTAAAAGAACAGGCCCAGTCCGGGCAATCATTCTCCGGTCCTGTGTATATCCACAATTCCACAAATTGGGATAATTCCTGCCTGATTTCTTCCAGCCGGTCCAGAAATTCAGGACCGAAAATAAAAACCTTGGCTTCTGCTGTTACGGTGCACAAACGGATTTTGTCTGATTCAAACCTGAAGTTCAAGGGAACGATCCAGGCCCCGGTATATAATACCCCGAAATAGATGGGCAGCCATGCCAGGCAATTGGTCATGAGCTGGACCACTTTATCCCCTTTTTTAATGCCTTTTGCCTGCAGGGCATTGGCTGTCTGAACGCTTTGCCGGTAAAAGCCGGACCAGGTGATCTGTGTACGCCTGCCCGTGGCCGGGGTTCGTTCAATTAAAGCTGTTTTTTCCGGGTAAAGTGCGTTGTTCTGCCGGAGGATGTCGGTGATGACCATATTAAATCAACATCTCCTGTTTATGACCACGGAAAACACGGAACGCACTGAAAGTCAGGGTGCCAAGCGCTTAATTTGTATTTTGGGATGACTGTCAAAGTTGACGTCTCTTCTTCAAAACTCAAGCTCATTTCCGTGTCCTTCCGTGTTTTCCGTGGTTCAGCCTAATGTTAAAATTCAACGATAACAAAAATCCTGCCGGGGCAATATAGATCACGGCAGGATTATATTCAACATCAAATTCCCGCCCTGAATCCGCACGGTATGACCCAGGGTGGGCCGTATCAAATGTCTTTATTTATCTTTTTTGACCTCTTCAAAATCCGCATCAACGACATCATCATCGTCGTTGGCAGGACCGGCACCAGCATCAGCACCACCGGCCTGGCTGTCTGTCTGTGCCTGCTGGTACATCACTTCGGCCAGTTTGTGGGAGGCCTGGGACAAGGCTTCAATTTTGGCTTTGATATCCTCCAGGTTGTCGGAGTCTTTGGCCAGCTTCAGGGCCTGGGCAGCATCCTCAATGGATTTTCTGGTGGCTTTATCCACCTTGTCCCCATGCTCTTTCAGGGTTTTTTGCGTCTGATCCACCAGGGCCTCGGCCTGGTTTTTGGTATCCACCAGTTCACGTTTCTTCTTGTCTTCTTCGGCGTGCAGCTCAGCGTCTTTTACCATGCGCTCAATCTCATCCTTGCTTAAGCCGGACGCTGCCGTGATCTGGATGGATTGTTCCTTGCCTGTGGCCTTATCCTTGGCTGATACGTGAACAATACCGTTGGCATCAATGTCAAAGGTAACCTCAATCTGGGGAACGCCCCTGGGTGCAGGGGGGATGTCGGACAGTTCAAACTGCCCCAGGGTCTTGTTGTTTGCCGACATCTGGCGTTCACCCTGGAGTACGTGGATGGACACAGCCGGCTGGTTGTCGGCAGCCGTGGAGAACACCTGACTCTTTTTGGTGGGGATGGTGGTGTTCTTTTCTATCAGCCGGGTCATAACGCCGCCAAGGGTCTCAATGCCCAGGGAGAGCGGAGTGACATCCAGCAGGAGCACGTCGTTGACATCGCCCTGGAGTACGCCTGCCTGGACCGCTGCGCCCATGGCAACCACCTCATCCGGGTTAACCCCCTTGTGGGGTTTCTTGCCAAAAATCTTTTCAACACGTTCCTGAACCGCAGGCATACGGGTCATGCCGCCAACCAGCACCACCTCATCCACATCTCCGGGTTTCATGTGTGCTTCTTTCAGCGCAGTGGTACAGGGGATTTCCAGTTTGTCCAGAAGATCGGACACAAGGGACTCCAGTTTTGCTCTGGTCAGTTTCATGTCCAGATGCTTGGGACCGGATGCGTCCGCTGTAATAAAGGGCAGGTTAATGCTGGTTTCCGTGGAGGTTGACAGCTCCATTTTTGCCTTTTCAGCAGCTTCCTTAAGACGCTGAAGCGCCATTTTATCGCTTCGCAGGTCAATGCCCTGGTCTTTTTTGAATTCGCTTGCCAGATAGTCAATGATACGCAGGTCAAAGTCTTCACCGCCCAGATGTGTATCCCCTGAAGTGGATTTTACTTCAAACACCCCGTCGCCGATTTCAAGGACAGAGACGTCAAATGTACCGCCGCCAAGATCGAAAACCGCGATTTTTTCTTCGCCTTTCTTATCCAGGCCATAGGCCAGGGACGCGGCTGTGGGTTCATTGATGATGCGTTTGACTTCCAGCCCTGCAATTTTGCCGGCATCCTTGGTGGCCTGGCGCTGGCTGTCGTTAAAGTAGGCCGGAACCGTAATCACGGCTTCGGTCACGGCTTCCCCAAGGTAATCCTCAGCGGTTTTCTTGATATTGGCAAGAATAAACGAGGAAACTTCGGCAGGGCTGTACTGCTTTCCCCTGATATTGATCCGGGTGTCGCCGTTGGCGGCTGCCTCTAATCTATATGGAAGTATGGGGATATCAGTCTGAACTTCCTTTGAGTTGAATTTCCTGCCGATAAGACGTTTTACACCGAAAATTGTATTTTCAGGGTTTGTTACGGCCTGGCGCTTGGCAGTCTGGCCTACAATACGCTCCCCGCTTTCAGTGACAGCCACAATGGACGGCGTTGTTCTGCCGCCTTCGGCATTGGTAATAATCTTTACCTCTCCACCGGCTTCCATAACCGCGACACATGAATTGGTTGTGCCAAGGTCGATTCCAATAATTTTACCCATAACAATTCCTTTCTAAATATCTTTAATCTTCTATAGTAGTTTCTGGGGTCTGTTTTTCAACGCCTTTTGATACAACCACCATGGCCGGCCTGAGCAGTCTGTCATGAAGCAGATATCCTTTTTGCAGGACATTGGTGACAGTATTGTCCGGTACGTCATTATTCTCTGCATGGGTGACGGCCTGATGAAACGTGGGGTCAAAGGGTTGATTTTCTGCCTCAACCCGCTTTATGCTGAAGGATTCAAACAGTTTGAGAAGCTCTTTGTGGGTCAGTTTTACGCCTTCAAGCAGACTGGTTTCCTCTACTGCATCTGTGGCCGAGTCAATGGCCCGCTCAAGATTATCCACCACTGAAAGAAGCTGTCTGAAAACGGTTTCATTGGCAAATTTTTTGAAATCATCAATTTCCCTTTGCTTGCGCTTTTTGAAATTTTCAAATTCCGCAGATAATCTGAGCACCTTATCTTTTTGCTCATTTAGCTGATCTTCAACCCCTTTGAGATCATCTTTGGCTTCCGGGTTATTTCCTTTATCGGAATTTTTTTGCTCGTCTGTCTCTGGAGTATTCGGGGAATCGTTTTTTTCCGCTTCCCCGTCAGTTGTATTTTTATTCTCTTTGAGTACCAATGTATTTGCTCCAAAATCCCTTATACTTAAGTGGTTAAAAATGAATTAATGATAAATTGTGGCTGAAAAATAAGTCTGTTTGAAAACATGTCAAGATAAAAAAGGATGGTAAAAAAAGAAAACCCGGCTGAACAAATAGGGCGGATAATTGCGTAACCGGGATCAATCCGCGACACAGAAGGGATCACTTATCGCTGCTTCCTTCCGGACCTGACGAGGTTCATGGCCTTTTGTTACGAGGCGACCGGTCAGAATTATCCGCCCGACTTGATCAGCCGGGAAGTTACATTATATACATGGTCTTCAATTTAAATTCAAGGAGAAAATAAATGTGAATACGTTGATGATTGTGAATTTGAAGATAATTTTTGGATTTGAACAAAACCGGGTTTTAAGATAATATAAAAATTTAATTCAACCCGTCATTGCAAAAGGAGAGAACAATGAGTGAAATAGTCACTGATGTGGACCAGACTACCGTTAAGCCCGGTGAAGATGTGGTTGCGTCCATGGCTGAAGGGTTTAAGGGGGAACTGCTTTCCGCCGTCAACGCCTCCCAGGGTAACCTGGTTATTGATCTTGGTGGCGTGAACATGGTGGATTCCGTTGGTATTGGTGTGATTATTGCCGCCTATAATTCCCTGAGCCAGTCCAACCGCCAGTTAAAGGTCATCAATGTTGCACAGGATATTTACGGCCTGTTTTCAACCATGAGGCTGAATCGCCGTTTTACCGTGGAAGCGGCCCAATAGATCTCAATTAGGCTCAAGACAGGAGAGGATAGATAAATGCGTTTTTTTCTGATTTCTTTTCTGGTTTTTTGTATGGCAGTATTGCCGGCCTGCAAAAGCGAGAACGACGATTACGCTGGCCTTGGTAAGCTCATTGCCGATAGGAATAAGATGCGCTACCGCCTGGCTGAGGAATCGAAAAAAAATACGCGTAAAAAAGAATTATCAACGAACGTATTGGATGAAAAAAAAATCGTTATCGTTGACACCTCTTCCGGAACCCCCCTTGGTCAAGGGATTGCCTATGTAAACAAAAAAGGCGAAATTGTAAAAATTAAATTAGTCAATGACTAATGCCGGATGTAACCCTCTCAATCCTACTATTCAATCCTAATTAGGAACGTACCTATGCTGTCAGATCTTTTCAGTCCCATCCGAATCCAGCACATGGAAGTTAAAAATCGGCTGCTCATGTCAGCCATGAGCATTAATTTCGGCGTGGATGAGCATTGCCATGTCACGGACCAGCTTACGGAATACTTCGCGACCCGGGCCAGGGGCGGTGTCGGCATGATGCTTGTGGGCGGTGGCGGGGTTCACCCCAGCGGCCAGGAACTGCCTGAGCTTCCCCAGATGTATGAGGATTCATGTATTCCGGCCCTGAAAAAAATGGTTAACCGGATTAAGGAATATGATGTCTGTTTCGGGGTTCAGTTGCTGCACGGGGGCCGCCAGTCCTATCTGCCGGAAAAAGTGGCACCGTCTGCTATTCCGGCCCCTGCTGTGGTTAAAGGAGAGGTCCGTGCTCTGGAGAAAGAGGAAATAAAAAACCTTGCCAACTGTTTTGGACAGGCAGCCCGGCGGTGCCGGGAGGCCGGGTTTGATTTTATAGAGCTGCACGGTGCCCACGGATACCTGATCAACCAGTTCCTTGCACCAAATTCCAATATCCGTACCGATGAATACGGCGGCAGTTTTGAGAATCGCACCCGGTTTCTGTTTGAGGTGATTGACACGGTAAAGAATACCGCAGGTACAGACTTTCCCGTGGGAATCCGCATCAATGGCAATGATTACATTGAAAACGGATGGGAACTTAAAGATACCCTGCGCATTGCCCCGCTCCTGGAACAGGCCGGGGTAGCCTACATCCATGTGTCCGGTGGTGTTTACGGATCCACAGAGCTGACCATCCCGTCCATGTATACGCCCCAGGGGTGTTTTATACATATGGCTGAGGCGGTTAAGCAGGTGGTCAATGTGCCTGTGATCACCGTAGGGCGGATCAAGGACCCGGCCATGGCCAATGCCGCCATCAGGGATGGAAAAGCAGATATGGTGGCATTAGGACGCTCCATT
>NZ_JBFXHE010000188.1:0-8308 GCF_050177295.1 Desulfobacter sp. | reverse complement strand
GATTTCATCATGAAACCGTCGAACTTGCCGTTTACGCCGTCAATACCGATGATGATGTTACGTAAGGCCTGGCAGCAGAAATCCATGACCCAGCCCATTTCAATATTGGTGGGATCAATGTCGATTCTCTTCATGCCCGAGAGGCGTTCCAGTTGTTCGTCCGTATAGTTTCTTTCATGCTGCAACCGGGAGGTCAGGGCAACCATGGCCAGGTTGTGGGCGTTCATGATGGCGTTGATGTCGCCGGTAAATCCCAGGGAAAAGGGCGTTAACGGAATGCACTGGGAAAGGCCGCCGCCGGCGGCAGATCCCTTGATGTTCATGGTCGGGCCCCCCGAAGGCTGACGGATGGCTGCGGAAACCCGTTTCCCAAGTTTTCCAAGGCCCTGCACCAGGCCTATGACAGAGGTGGATTTGCCTTCGCCAAGGGGGGTGGGGGTAATGGCGGTGACATCAATATACTTTCCGTTGGGCTTATCCTTAAGACGGTCAAGTACTGTCATGGAATCAATTTTACCAATGTAATGCCCATGGGGCAGCAGTTCTTCCTTGGTCAATCCGAGTTTTTCACCGATTTCATAAATGGTGAGCATGTTTTTTTCCGCATCTTCTGCAATTTCCCAATCCGCATGCTGGGTTGGATCTAAGGCCATGACAAAATTCCTTTACTTTATTTATCAAGGGCGGCAATTGTGGTGTCAAGCATCCTGTTGGAATACCCCCACTCATTGTCAAACCATGCCTGGATTTTTACAAGCCGTGATCCCGATACCCGGGTCTGGGGCAGATCAACAATGGCGGACCTGGGATCATGGTTAAAATCACAGGACACCAGCTGTTCGTCATTCACCCCTAGGATGCCGCTTAAATCCGATTCTGCTGCCCGGGTAAGCAGGGCATTGACCTGGCCTGCATCTGTGTCCGACCCCACCACAAGGGCAATGTCCATGATGGAAACATTGGTGGTGGGAACCCGGATGGCCAGGGTTTCAAATCTGTTGTCCAGATGGGGCAGGATCCTGCCGATCCCCTTTGCAAGGGAGGTGGTCACCGGAATAATGGACTGCAGGGCAGACCTTGTTTTGCGCAGATCTGTATTATATGCGTCAATCACAGGCTGGTCGTTCATGGCAGAATGAATGGTGGTGATTGAACCGCTGTCAATGCCAAGCACAGCGTCAATGACGCTTAAAATGGGAATCAGGCAGTTCGAGGTGCAGGAGGCATTGGAAATAACCGCATGTCCGGCTTTCAGGCTGTTGTGATTCACCCCGTATACAATGGTGGCGTCCATTTCATCTTTGCCGGGATGGGAATAAATAACCTTTGCAGCACCGGACAGGATATGCAGTTTGGCGGCCTGCCGGTCATTGAAAATACCGGTGCAGTCCAGAACCGCGTCCACCTTAAGGTCTTTCCAGGGCAGGTTCCCGATGTTTTTTTCCTGGAGCAGGCAGATCTCATCGTTTTCAATGGCCATACCCCGGGCGGTTTTCCTTAGATTCCCGGGGAACCGTCCATGGGTGGAATCAAACCGGGTCAGATGAAACACAGTATCCGGATGCCAGGCTTCATTAACGGCCACAAGGCAAAGCTTTTCCCTGTATGCCCTGGACTCGTAAAGGGCACGCACTACGCAACGTCCGATCCTTCCATATCCGTTCACTGCTATCTTATATGCCATTACCAGACTTCCTGAACTGTTTGGTGTTAATAAAAAAATATTTCTAATACCCGGGAAATACGGCCTGTGTCAAGGCAAGGCCGCAGGCTTGATACAAAAATTGATACAAAAGACTGCAACACAAAAGCGTTGCACGATTAAGCCGGCCCTTAGTCAGGCGCAACTTGCTTTTGTGCTAGAATGATTCCCGATATGGGGCTGGGTCATTGATATCATTGATTATAAATTTTCATGCGTCAGCACAGGGGGAAGATTTGGAAGCTTGGGTTGATCCGGGGTCAGCTGGGGCTTTGCAGGCTGCTTTGGGGGCCACGGCCCTGTTTTCGACTGGGCCAGGGATTCCGATCTGGGAACCCCGGCAGCCCGGAGGGGCTGGGTCTCTTCTTTAAACGGGATTTTCAGGGTCTGGCCAATATGGATCACCGCCTTTTTTCCAAGACCGTTCAGTCTGATCAGATTTTTAAGGGGCACCTTGTAGGCATTGGCAATGCTGCCGGCTGTATCCCCCTTGACCACCCGGTGAAAGGGGGTGGGCCTCTGGGCTGTGCGGTACAACGTTCCAAGGGTTTTGTCCAGCAGGTCCGAAGATATATGCTTGGGCAGATACAGGGTTTGCCCTGGCGGGATGTATTTCATGCCGTCAAAAACCGGTTTTTTTAGCGCCGGGTTCATCTCCTGAAAGGTTTCCAGACTCATTGGCAGTTTGCAGACAAGATCACTTGCAGCTACAAAGCCTTTCACCTTGTACCGGGTCTTTTGTCCGGGTTTATCCAGGGTTATATTGCCGTAATAGTTAACATAATTTTTCGCCACCTGGCGGGCGGCAATAAACTCCGGATAAAAATTGCGCGAGGCAAATTTAAAGGACCGGCTGTTGTAATTTGTGTATATGGCCGGATAGGTCTTGTGCCTATCCTTTGCCCGGGACATGCCGCCAAGGCCGTGGTTGTAGGCTGTAATGGCCATGGGCCAGTTTTCAAGCGTTTCATAATTTTTTTTCAGAAGCCGGGCTGCCCCATGGGTGGAGACAATGGGGTCCCGGCGCTGGTCCACCACATGGTTGATATCCATGAACCGCTTGCCCGTATAATGGGTGAACTGCCACAATCCGGCAGCCCCGGATTGTGAGTAGGCCTGGATGTCATAGGCTGATTCCAGGCATGGCAGGTAGGCCAGGTCTTCGGGCAGGCCATGGGATTTGAATATCATTTTAAACTCATCGATCAGGGCGCCTGAGCGGATTACCCCTTCCATGAAATGCTCTTTTAATCCGGTTTGCACCCGGAGCCTTTGGGCGGCCAGTTTGAATTCCATGGGTTGGGTTTTGCCTGGAAACAGGGCTGCCACTTTTTTTTCCATGGGCGTTTCCGGCACCTTGCCCTTGGAAAGTGTCAGCAATATGGTTCTATATTTTTCAAGGGCCTTTGTTTTTGTCGCCTTGTTTGCCTGGGCAGCTTCCCTGCTCTGGGCGGGATTGAGTTTGATCTCTTCATAAATTCTGGACAGGTTGCCCGTATCGTGGACCAGGGCCTGAGCCCGGGTGTGTTTGGTAAACACATGGGTCCAGAATGTCACATTGGGTTTGATCAGGTCATAAACCGGAAAAAGTTCAGCTTGCCCAGGCCGGGCTGTGGACGGTGCGGCCTGGCAGTCCGGGACAACAATGCCGCAAACACAGATTATAATAATGAGGGTGAAGATAGATAAACAGACCAATTGTCCTGGAAAACGGGCCATATTCACTCCAAAAGAAAAAAACAGGTTGAAGAATTTATTTCCAGGAACAACGCTATCATATCAGGGCTTGATTTTAAATAAATTTGATCATTCTTATCATTACTTATCATAGGCCTAAAGCCGGTTCACCGGTATATTGGCCAGTTTTTCCTCCCAGTAATCATCTATCAGTTCTTTGTATTTCTCCTGGGGGTAGCTTTTGCCGCAGGCGTCGCAGCAGATGATAACATGGGGACAGGCGCGCCTGACAACCAGTTTCCCGCCGCATGACGGGCAGTGTTGGGTGGTTTTTTCCATTTTTTTTCCTTTGTTTTTGTTTGGTTGGGCCTCTTTTCTTTTTCCTCCGGATAACATAAAACAGGCAGACTTGAAATATTTATAAATGAAACGTATAGGAGGTAGTCGGGCTATGGCCAAAAATTTTTTTTCCACCCGCGTGGGTGTCGTTGTTGTGGGCGCTGTGATCGGAATTATTGCCGCTGTTTTACAAAAACTCGGAAATCCGGGAAATATGGGAATCTGCGTTGCCTGTTTTGAACGGGATATCGCGGGTGCCATCGGGTTGCACAGGGCCGGTGTTGTCCAGTATGTCCGTCCTGAAATTATCGGATTTGTGCTGGGTTCCCTGGTCGCTGCCTACAGCTTTAAGGAGTTTAAACCAAGGTGCGGATCAGCGCCCATGGTTCGCTTTGTCCTGGGTGTTTTTGCCATGATCGGGGCTCTTGTTTTCCTGGGTTGTCCCTGGCGGGCCGTGCTTCGCCTGGCCGGCGGGGACCTGAATGCCGTTCTGGGCATTTTGGGGTTGGGGTTTGGGGTCTGGATCGGGGTCATGTTCCTGAAAAACGGGTATAACCTGGGACGCTCCCAGGCCACCCATGCGGGTGCCGGATGGATGCTGCCCCTGGTCATGCTCGGCCTTTTGATTCTTATGGTCATTTATCCCCAGGTGAACGTGGACATAGAAGGCAAAAGCGGCGTACTGTTTTACAGCCTCAAAGGGCCCGGGTCCATGCATGCGCCTTTACTGATCTCCCTTGTGGTGGGCCTGGGTATTGGATTTTTGGCCCAGCGCAGCCGGTTCTGCACCATGGGGGCGCTTCGTGACCTGATCCTGTTCGGCCATACCCATCTGCTTTCAGGCTTTTTATCCCTGCTGATTTGTGCCTTTATTGCCAATGTTGTTCTAGGCCAGTTTCATCCCGGATTTACAGGCCAGCCCGTGGCCCATAACCTTCATGTCTGGAATTTTCTGGGCATGGCCCTGGCCGGACTGGCTTTTGCCCTGGCAGGCGGCTGTCCCGGGCGCCAGCTTTTCCTGGCCGGTGAAGGGGATAACGACGCCTCGGTCTTTGTGCTGGGAATGATTGCCGGTGCAGCCTTTGCCCATAATTTCGGCCTGGCAAGCTCTCCCAAAGGCCTTGGCCCCCACGGCATCGCCGCTGTTATCGTGGGTTTCGCTGTTTGCCTGTTCATCGGATTTGCCATGAGGAAACGCATTGCCGCTTAATTTGAATAAAAAGATAAGGAAAATACAATGAGCAAAATAGTCGATGCAAGGGGGCTTTCCTGCCCCCAGCCGGTATTGATGACCCTGGATGCCATAAAATCCGGAACCGATCGCAAACTTGAAGTTATCGTGGACAACATGGCCTCCAGGGAAAATGTGGTCCGGGCCGCAGAGAGCAAAGGCTGGAAAATTTCTGATATTAAAGACAATGCCGATAATACCCATATTTTTATCCGGAAAGAATAAGAGTTGTGTTCAAACGTGTATCCCGCCTGTTTAACCGGACACAAAAGAATGAGCCCCGGAAGGTAAAGGAAGATCTGGGCATTCTGGTGTTTGAAAACACATCCGAAGTGATTCAGGCGGAGAATTTTTTAAAATCCCGGGGGTGGGAGATCAAGGTGATGGGGCCTCCCCCGGGGCTC
The DNA here is from genome assembly GCF_050177295.1 of Desulfobacter sp. Taxonomy (NCBI): domain Bacteria; kingdom Pseudomonadati; phylum Thermodesulfobacteriota; class Desulfobacteria; order Desulfobacterales; family Desulfobacteraceae; genus Desulfobacter; species Desulfobacter sp. Next base: position 2,955 of record NZ_JBFXHE010000188.1, on the reverse strand, counting down.
CAAAGCGGCTGCGATCTGGTGATCCAGTTTCCCCTCATTGAAGAATTGATGCTGACAAGACAGCTTGAAGAGGCGGGGCTGCCGCCCCTGGAAGTGGTGCCGGTGACCCATCCCCTACTCAAACCCGTGGATCTTTTTCACACCAGGGATTTTGGGGACTACCTCATGGTCCGCGCCGCCAATATGAAGCTTACCATTGAAAAGAAAACAAAAATTATTGTCAATATTTCAGGCGGCGGGTGCCCGGATGTGCCTTATCTTGCCCGGGAAATGGTGGGCAGACACCTGGATGAGGCCCCAAGGCCCGGCAAAATCGGGCATACCCTTTGCGGATATGCCCTGGAACTGGCCCATAAGGAGATGATTCGCCAATGCTCCTGATCGTCGGCACCGTGCCGGATGACACCTTTCCTTTGACCTTTGGGCCGCCGGTCCTGGACGGCGCTGATATGATCGTCAAGGGAATTCGTGTGCCTGTGAACCGGGGAACCCCGGCCCTGGTCGGCGCGGTGCTGGCTGCCTGTCAAGTGCTTGGACAGATGCCGGTTGAAACTGCTCTGGTCGGTGACATCGGCACGGGCAAGGGCAGCCGCAAACTTTATGAACGCCTGTCCCGGGAACTGCCGGGCATGGCGGCAACTACCCTGGCGTTTCACTATCTTCAGCCTGATGTAGACTGGCACAATAAAATCCTGTTCTCCGTGGAAGAGATGGAAAAAAGGCCTGTTCTCATCGCAGATGCCGGTTTCATGTACGCGGCCAAGATGAGCGGCCAGGCCCCAAGCTATGACCTGTTTACCCCGGATGTGGGGGAACTCTCCTTTCTGGCCGACGAAACTGCGCCCCATCCTTTTTACACCAGGGGCTTTATTCTGCACCAGGACAACCAGGTGCCGGATCTTATTGCCCGGGCCTATGAACACCGGAACGGGGCTCGCCACCTTCTGGTCAAGGGCAGTGTTGATTATGTGGTGGCTGATGGTGAAATCACAGATCAGATCAGAAATCCCGCGGCCGAAGCCATGGAGGCCATGGGCGGCACCGGGGACACCCTGACCGGGCTTGCCTGCGCTTTGATTGAATCCGGGAAAAGCATCCCGGAGGCCTGTTGCATTGCCGCCCGGGTCAATCGAATGGCCGGGGTGTATGCCAACCCGACACCCGCCTCGCAGGTGATGGACGTTATTTTGCAGATCCCCAAAGCCCTGGGCAGGGTTCAGGAAACTAGAGACAAGAAACAAGAAACAAGAGGGTGAAGCGCCTGGGGCGCTCATTTTAGCCCTGCATTAAAGAATAATTTAAAAAATGACGGATAAATCAGAAAATCGTTCTTGGACCTGCGCAATTGAGCCTGGCATGACAGTGCTGGACATTGTTTCAAAATACAGCGCCACCCAGGACGTGTTCAAGCGCTGGGATGCCAGGGCAGGGGCATGCATCTGCTGCAACGCGCTTTTTGAGTCCCTTGAAACAGTTGCTGAAAAATACAACCTGGATCTGTCTGCCCTGGTTCACGATTTAAAAAAAGCTGCCGGCAACTACAAAGAGAGCGGTTGATCTTCCCCGTCCTTTATAATTCTGGTTGGCAGTCCTATTTGGTTCAGTATTTTCAGAAACGGAGCCGGGTCCAGCTCCTCAACATTTTTCATCTCTTTACAATCCCATTCTCCCGTAGCAATCAGCATTGCGGCCGCCGCAGGAGGAACCCCGGCAGTATATGCAATGGCCTGGCTTTCAACTTCTTCATAGCAGGCTTTATGATCACAGATATTATAAAGCAGCACCTCTTCATTATCACCATTGATACGGCCTTTTACCAGGTCTGCGATACAGGTTTTGCCGGTATATTGTGCAGCAAGGGATACAGGATCCGGCAAACACGCCTTGACCACTTTTAACGGGACGACTGTGAGGTCTTCTGCCGTGGTAACAGGTTGCTCCGAGAGCAGGCCGATATTTTTCAGCACGGTAAACACATTGATATAATGATCCCCGAATCCCATCCAGAACCGGATGGAATTTGCATCAATATTTTTGGAAAGAGAGTGAATCTCATCGTGTCCGTTCAGATATATGGGCATTTCCCCGACACCCGGGAAATTGTAGACCTGCTTTACTTCAAACATCTGCTTTTTTATCCATTGCCGGTCGATATAGGTCCATACCCCGCCGGTAAACTCCCGGAAGTTGATCTCAGGGTCGAAATTGGTCGCAAAATATTCCCCGTGGCACCCTGCGTTGACATCCATAATGTCAATGGTATCAATCGTGTCGAAAATATATCTGTCCGCATACGCGGCATAGGCATTTACAACCCCTGGATCAAACCCCACCCCCAGAATGGCGGTTATCCCTTTTTTTCGACATTCCCCAAGGCGTTTCCACTCATAATTGGCATACCAGGGCGGGTTTTCGCAGATTTTATCCGGCTCTTCATGAATGGCTGTATCCATGTAGGCCGTGCCTGTATTGATGCAGGCCTGCAATACACTCATATTTATAAATGCAGTTCCGACATTGATGACAATGGCGGTTGCTGTCTGTTTAATCAGTTTTTCCGTGGCAGGAATATCCATGGCATCCAGATGGTACGCTGTGATGGAATACGCCTGGTACTTTTTGCTGCCCTTGCGCTCAATACTGTTTATGATTTTATCACATTTAGACTTTGTTCTTGATGCAATGACAATATTGCCGAGAACATCATTATGCTGTGCGCACTTATGAGCAACAACATTGGACACGCCACCTGCACCGATAATCATCACGTTTTTTTTCATTATCATTTCCTTTTCTTAACCAAAGAGGATGGTTCTCACCCCCACCTAAATAAAACGTATGCCATAACGCACTGTTAAATCCTTAATTCTTTTGAGAGACCTCTTTTATAATCTGCATAAAAGGACTCCTGTATTACATCAATTTGCCCGTCAGTACGCATCACTGCCACTGACG
>NZ_JBFXHE010000187.1:0-8404 GCF_050177295.1 Desulfobacter sp. | reverse complement strand
TTGAAACTATTATTGACGAAGAGCAGATTCACCTCAACTATTTTGACAATATTGGCGGCCATATTAAAAATCTGGGGGACGCGTACCTGGCCAGAATTGCCGGCACCTCATCGGCCACGGGCCTGGAACCAGCGGATTTGCCGTTTCCGGTAACCAGGCATAACAAAAAGGAAAAAATGACCCGATTTATTAAAGGAGAATTAATATGTCAAAGGAGACCGGATACATGTAAGCATTTTATATGCCAATGATATTTTATTTGGTGTATTCAAGGGGGCATGATATATCAGTAGTGGATGGGGAGGCGAATTTTCAAGCGTGTCATAATATGTTTATAATTCAGGATATTTCATAAATCCAAGAAAGAAAAAAATAGTGGTTGCTGAATGCAATACTCTGCTGCGTGAAGGGTTGTGCCTGATGATCAATTCGGATGAAAATCTTGAGGTAGTGGCCCAGGCCGCCGACGGGTTTTCAGCCATTGAAACAACCCTTTCTCTTAAAGAACCGCCGGATCTGGTCATGATGGATCTGTCCATGTCCAAAATGGACGGGGTCTCTGCCATCAAAGAGATCAAACGCCAAAGACCGGATTCCAAAATCATGGCGTTGACCATTCACGATTCTGATGAATTTATTCTGGAGTGCTTTGATGCCGGGGCCTCAGGATACTGTTTGAAGGACTCGTCCCAGGATGAGCTGCTAAAAGCAATCCACGTGGTAATCTCCGGGAAAACCTATATCAGCCCGGGGATTACCGGCATTGTCATGGAAGGATTTCTGGACAACTACCGGAAACTAAAAAAACAACCGCCTGGGACAGCCTTACCCAGCGGGAGCGGGAAATACTTAAGCTGATGGCTTTTTACATCAGCACACTTTACAATTATCTGCTCTTTCATACCCTTGCAGAGATGTTTGCCGTGGTGACTGCCTGCAGTATTTTTATGCTCACCTGGAATGCCCGACGGTTTTACGGCAGCCTTTTCAACTGGCTGCAGGCATCCATCATCATCACCATTGCTTCTGAATTACTGTTTACAACCTATATCGGGGTTTATGGACCAGCCAATATACTGGGGCATTTTTTCAAAATTATATCCTTTTACTGTCTTTACAAGGCCTTGATCGAAACCGGTCTTTCAAGGCCTTACAGTACCTTGTTCAAGGATATGACCGACACCAGGCAAAGCTATCAGGCACTGTTCTCAAATATGATTGACGGGTTTGCCCGACACCGGATGATTCTGGATAAAAACGGTGCCCCCGTTGATTATGAATTTCTTGAAATCAATCCCGCCTTTGAAAAATTGACAGGTTTTAAAGATGTAAAAGGAAAGAAAGCCTCACAGTTCCTGCATATAAATAAAGAGTTTGAGAACTGGGTTATGCTTTTCGGCAAGGTTGCCATGGAAGGTGAGCCGGTTCGTATTGAAGGCCACGTTGCCCAGCTTGGGAAATGGTTTTCCATAAACGCCTATTCGGTCAGGCATGGCGAGTTCGTAACCATCTTTGAAGATATCACGGAAAGAAGACAGGCCCTTGATACACTCTCTATTCAAAGGGAGTGGCTCAATACCACGTTAAACAGTATTGGCGATGGTGTTATCTCAACGGATAAAAACAGGCAGATCTCTTTTATCAACCCGGCTGCAGAAAAACTCACCGGCTGGCCGCAGGCTGATGCTTTGGGGAAAACAATTGATATGGTGTTTTCCATAGAGCCGGAAAATCAGGATTGTTCCTGCACACAGATGCTGAAAAATCCGGGGGGTGAGAACCTGCCGATTCCGCTTGCCTGCAAAGGGATGATGGTGCGCCGGGATGACACCCGGATTCCGGTGGAGGAGACCCTCAGTCAAATTAAAAATGAAAAAAAAGAGGGGACCGGACTTGTGCTTGTATTCCGGGATATCAGTGTCCGGCAGGCATACCAGAAAGCACTTGAAGAGGCCAATGAGAAGCTTGAAGAAAAAATTATTGAGCGGACCCGTTCCTTGTTGCACCAGACCATCAAACGCCTTAAAAATAAGAGATTGAACGGCGCATGGCTGCTGAAATCCGCTACCTGAATGCCAATCAGGAGGCGCTGGCCCGGTCCGGTCAGCTCAGAGCCCTGGCCGGGAAGCTTACCATGGCAGAGCAGGCGGAACGCAGGCGGGTGGCAAAGGTGCTGCATGACGGTATCCAGCAGTATATGGCGGCAGCCAAACTGCATTTAAGCGGTCTGGAGCGGCAGATAAAAGACCCGAAGTTGAGCCAGGCAGCCAAAAAAATTGAAGAAACCATCGGCACCTGCATCCAGATGGCCCGCTCATTAAGCGCAGACTTAAGTCCGCCGGCACTTTACAGGGGGGGGACTGGTCTCCGGTTTAAGGTGGCTTGCCGGCCGGATGCTGGAACGCCATCATTTTCAGGTGGTTTTTACATCACAGATGTCCAGTGTGCCGCTTTCCGAAGATATTGTGCTGCTGGTGTTTGAGTCGGTGCGCGAGCTGCTGTTTAATGCGGTCAAGTATGCCGGAACGTCAAAGGCGTGCGTCATGCTGAGAGCCGACGGTGAAAATCGTCTTTGTCTCAGTGTAGAGGATAAGGGCAATGGATTTGACCCAACCGGCATCACTGTTTCCGATAATATGAAGCAGGGACTTGGCCTGTTCAGTATCCAGGAGCGAATTCAGTTAATCGGGGGAACATTTCAGATCACAAGCAGCCCCGGCAGCGGCAGCCGGTTTGATATTGTGTTGCCGTATGAACAGGAAGCAAAAAAGCCCATTGCAGCAAACCATGACCCCTCAAGCGAATCTGTTTTCCCTGATGGTGATGCTGTTTGGAAACAGTCGTCCGGAAAAGATATCCGGGTGTTGCTGGCAGACGATCATGCGATCTTTCGCAAGGGCGTATTCCAGGCCCTTAAGGAAACAACCGGCATCCAGCCAGGTGGTCGGCCAGGCCCATGATGGTATAGAGATAGTAGAGCTAGCTGAGAAATTAAAGCCTGATGTCATCCTGATGGATATCAACATGCCGGGCATGAACGGCATTGAGGCCACCAGCCGTATCTATAAGACGCATCCTGAAATAAAAATTATCGCCCTGTCCATGCATGAAAAAAAAGAGTATGCCCGGGACATCATTTCCGCCGGCGCTGTTGACTTCATCAGCAAAGGGTGTACTGCGCCTGAGATGGTTTCGGCCATTCAGAATGCTGTGAACCTCATTTAAAAACCGGGCTCAGGCATAACGCCTGCTCCCGGTTCAGGTGACGTACATTTTATCCACCCTTCTGATCAGTCCTTCCTGGGCCACGCTGGCCACAAGTTTGCCGTCCCGGGTGTAGATGGAACCGTGGTTAAGTCCCCGGCCCATGGCCGCATTGGGACTATGGATCACATGGAGCAGCCAGTCGTCCATCCGAAAATCCCTGTGGAACCAGATAGCATGATCCAGGCTTGCCACCTGCATGTCCGGGGACCAGAAGGTTTTGCCATGGGGATAAAGGGCTGTGGGGACCAGGTGAAAATCCGATGCATAGGCCAGCATGTACCTGTGGGTTGCGGCATCGTCAGGCAAAGGGCCGGTGGCCCTGAACCAGACATATTTGTCCGGCGGCATGGGAACGGGATGAAAGGGATTTACCGGATTGACGACCCGCAGTTCAATGGGATTGGGATACAACAGTTTTTTTACAATATTTTCAGGAATGTTCTTTGCATAACGGAGGACCATGTTGTAATCACTTTCCACACCCTCAGGACCTTTAACATCAGGCATGGGATCCTGATGCTCAAAGCCCTCTTCGAATTTGTGAAATGAGGCTGACATGGAAAAGATGGTCCGGCACTTTTGTACAGCCTTGACCCGCCGGGTAGTAAAGGAGTGGCCGTCCCGGGTGCGTTCCACTAGATACACGATGGGGCAGGCGGCATCCCCGGCCCGAAGAAAATATCCGTGCAGGCTGTGGGCACAAAGATGGTCCGGCACTGTGCGGGATGCCGCAGATAATGCCTGGCCCAGAACCTGTCCGCCGAATACGTTGCCATAGCCTAGGTCCTGGCTCTGGCCCCGAAAGATGTCCTCTTCAATTTTTTCCAGGCTGAGCAGCCCCAAAAGTTCTTCAAGTACATTTTGTCCAACACTGTCTGTCATGATATTCCCCTAAATATCAAATTCTTTTGACGTGACCGTATGCTCCATGCGCTGAACCCGGCGGTCAATATTGTCAAATTTTTTTTTAATCCGCTGGATAGCCGAGGATCTTGACCGGGTATAGGACTGATAAAATTCTTCGTCACTTTCATTTTCCAGCGGAATAACAGGCTCAAGGTTAAGCAGAAATCCTGCAACAAGATAAAAAACGCCCAGGGGCCAGAACCCGGTGAATAAAAACAGGACCAATACAAGAACCCGGGTCCAGAATACCGAGAAGTTAAAATGTTCTGCCAAGCCCCGGCAAACGCCGAGGATAATGCCCCGTCTGGAACGGTAAAGGCCCTCGGCTGCGGTCAGGCGGTCCATTCTCTGACGGAATCCGCCATGTGTTGCCCGCCCCCACATGCCTTTGCCTGCACGGTGATAACGGTTTTTATGGTATCTCATTTTTTATCCTTTCAGGCGTGTTGAAAACCGCTGTTAACGGTTTTGGTGCCCGCGTTCGATGAGTATGGTTTCAAGGGCTTCAACCCGTTCCTCTATTTTTGGCAGGGCATTGTATATGTCCTGAATCATTCTTGTTTCTTCGGCCCGGATGTCTTTATCATGATTTGAAAGTCCTCCGGTTCTGGCTGTCCGGATAATACCGATGATAATTATTCCCAGGATAATCAGGGCCAGTATTGACCCGCCGACACTGATCATTGCAATGAATACGCCGCTCATATCCCTCCTTTGAAATTGTCAGGGTTAGCTCTGGGACTTTGTATCATTAATTGTTCCGGATTGGGAGGATTTCAATGCATTAAGTTCCTTTTCGATCTCTTCGTCTGCTGCCAAGTCATCAAAGGCGGTTTCAAGGCTGGATCGTCTGCTGAAATCAACTAAATCAGCTTCAGCTTCCATACGCTCAATATGATTTTCCATCTCTTCAAATTTCTTGATGACTTCGGAAGAGTCTGCCCTGCGGATTTCCTGTCTGGCCCGTTTCTTATGCTGGGCCCGGATATGCCGCTGGACCAGCATCCGCTGTTTTTCCCGGGCGGATTTCAGTTTGTTTTCAAGTTCTGTGATGTCATCTTTGTACTGATCGACCATGACTGCAAGATCCATGAGTTCTGCTTCCACCACGCCCAGACGCTGGCTGAATCTGCGTTTTTCCATCAGGGCCTGGCGGGCCAGGTCATCGCGGCCTTTGGTCACTGCCAGTTCTGCTTTTTCGTTCCAGAACACCTCTTTTTCCCTGGTCTCTTGCCCTAAACGTTCCACTTTTTTATGATTGGCAATGGTGCCCGCACAGGATGATTTAAGCTCAATCAAGGTGTCTTCCATTTCCCGGATCATGAGCTTGATCATCTTTTCAGGATCTTCGGCCTTGTCCAGCATGGCGTTGATGTTTGAAGACACAATGTCTCTGAAGCGTGTAAAAATACCCATTTTTATTCTCCTTTTTTGTAAATTTTTTGGATCCTTTTGCGCCCATTGTTTTTAAGCGTCGCCAACGCAGAAGAGCAGAAAATGTGCCACAAGGTATGTGATTTATATTTTCTTTGCATCTCAATGGGTTATCTCTTTTGATGAAAAATTTTTGGTGGCGAAATCTGTTGCAATGTGGTATGAAATGCTAAAATTTAGTTAATTTAACCATAGCTTGAGGTGATGTTGGCATATACAAATTCCATGGATAATAGCAATGGGCCTGTGAGCATGTCCGAGGCCCTGGGCCAGTCCGAAGCGTTTTTAAGTTTCCAGGAGCAGATTTCCCGGATCGCGCCCATTGATCGGCCTGTACTGATTTTAGGAGAACGCGGCACGGGCAAGGAACTGGCTTCCGCACGGCTGCATTTTTTATCCCGGCGCTGGCAAAAACCTTTTGTTACGCTGAATTGCGCGGCCTTAACCGCCACCCTGATCGAATCCGAGCTTTTCGGATATGAAAAAGGTGCGTTTACCGGAGCCGGTACCCGCCGGATCGGGCGGTTTGAACAGGCTGACGGCGGCACCCTGTTTCTGGATGAAATCGGAAATATTCCCATGGAAGTCCAGGAAAAAATTCTTCGGGTGGTGGAATACGGCCGGTTTGAACGGGTGGGGGCAGTTAATCCTGTTCATACCGATGTTCGCATCGTGGGGGCTGCCAATGTGGATCTGACCCAAATGGTTCGACTCGGCCTTTTTAAACAGGATCTTCTGGACCGTCTCTCTTTTGAGGTGATTTATGTCCCCCCGTTGCGGGTGCGGAAAGGGGATGTCATGCTGCTTACCAATCATTTTGCCGGACGCATGGCCTTTGAACTGGGGTTTGATCAGGTGCCTGAATTTGGAAAGAACGCGGCACTGGACCTTGAATCCTATGCGTGGCCCGGTAATGTCCGGGAGTTGAAAAATGTGGTGGAACGCGCTGTGTATAGGACAAACGGCCCGGTCATTACCCGGATTGATTTTTCACCGTTTGCATCGCCTTTCGGACCTCTGCCAGGACCTGGGCCATCATCAACCGAACAAGCTGAAAACCGGACAAATTCTCTATCTGCTGATACAAAGGCGGTCCAGTACACAGAAAAGTCATCTGACCCCAATGAAGATGCAGTTCTGCCGCTGGCGGAACTGGCTGGTCTGCCGCTGAAAAAGGCAGTGCTTGCCCTTGAGCGTTTCCGCTTATCCCAGGCACTGACCGCGGCCCGGTTCAACCAGAAGCAGGCCGCAGCAAACCTTGGGATATCCTATGACCAGTTCAGGAGCCTGAAAAAAAAGCATGGGATGTGAACCCAACCCCCCAGCAGTTTAACAAATAACGTTCTGGCACCCGATTAATTGGATGCCGGGCAGGGGCCTTTCAATTCGCCGGTCATATATTCAGTCAAATCCGACACGCCACCATCGGGATCTTCAATAATGGTATGCAGATAGCCTTCCATTGTATTGCCGTTGAAAATCATTTCAATCCGGGTTTCAAGAAGTTTGCCCTTTTTATCCTTGCAGGTCCGGGTAAACACCACTTGTTGCCCGTCATATTCTGTGTCGGAATACTCGCACCGTTTTCCCTGTGAAGGGTCAACCGGAATCAGCTGGGATTGGGACAGGCAGCAGGAAAAAACATTGGGTTTATTTTCAGAATTGTCGCCGGCTGAATCCGGTTCAATGACTATTTCCCAGGATCCTTCTTGAATATCCACATCTGACCAGGCACAGGTTACCAGAACCAGGCTCAGCAGCACCCCGAAAAACAACAATGCAAATTTTTTCATACATCCTCCTGAATTAACATTTTAATAATATATATACCCCTGGCAAGGCTTAGAGCTTTCCGGTAAGAAAGCAAAAAGAGTGCCGTTTCAACACAGTAATTGACGATACCTAGCACCGAAGAAAACCAAAATTTTCATTGGTATGCACCTAATAATATCCGGACAACCAATGTCCGATTTTTTAACAAAACGGACAGTCAGAGACCTAAATAATGACCCCGAATGGCCGCACCCTCTTATTATCAAAGCATTAAACAAATGGCACGCAAGTTGCTAATACACCCATGGAAATCCCCATGGAAATCCGACCGGTTTTTTAACCGGTTTTTATCTTGAAACCGATTCTGGAGTATTTTTATGGTTATGCCTTGTGCAATCTGCGCAAGCCTTGGCAAATCATGCTGCAAAGGATACCAGATTTACCTGACACCCGGAGATATCTCCCGTATTTCCGATTATTTGAAAGTATCTGATTTTTATACTGTCGAGCCCCCGGTACTAACGGATATAGAACCGGATTATGACCCGTTGTGGCTGCCCATGATCATGTCAGAAGACCATCAGGTCCGGGTATTAAAAAGAGGGGCAGATAAACAGTGCTGCCTGGCCACGGACAGCGGATGCCTGCTTCCCTTAGACCGGCGGCCATTGATCTGCAGACTTTTTCCATACGATTTTAAAGAAAACTGTATCCTGGGGATAGACCAATCCTGCCCCATTTCAAAAGACCGGAACTGGCAGACGGTGCTGGACCGGATGGACATGACCGAAGCCAAAGCAAATTTATGGCGGGATCTTTTATATGAGGAGATCCGGGACAAAAATAGTCCGGCTGGCTCCATTTTATCCTGTTTATCCTGTGAAAACGGATAACATCGTTAAATGCCCTGCCCAGGGATCTGATTTAGCAGCAAAGAGGCTGTGGGGTATGGGAAAAAAGGACCGCTGATTATAAAATTTGCGGTCCCAAGGATTTAAAGCGTCTGGCCTGGGCAATCAGGGAG
>NZ_JBFXHE010000186.1:0-8444 GCF_050177295.1 Desulfobacter sp. | reverse complement strand
GCGTCAGTTAAAAACATGATGAAAAACTTTATGGTTATGAGTAGTCATGTTGCTTTTTTAATTCTGCTCATTGATTAACATTGATTAGGTTCGACATGCAAATACTAAAAACTTGATAGTCGAGTTAAAGAATACTATAAATCTCAGTATGGCGATACTTCCGATATCCTCAAAAAATACATTGATATCATTGAGAAAGAATTTGTAGAAGGAAAAGCAAGAGGAATGCCTAAGGCGCGAATATCAGTTGCTAAAAAAGCAGTAAAGGACTTCCGGAAATTGATTTCTGATGCTGACCTTGTCGTCGATGTCATGCTCACCTTTGTTGAGTGCATATCAAACTTCAATGATGAATTCGGCGTTGATGAAGAGGATTACTATACTGAGCCGGAGGATCTAAATCTAATTCAATCCCCATATGACACTGTTCCATTTGTTGTGAATAAAAAATCAACTATTATTTCCGAACTAAACTCAAATTACAACCACGGAAAATATCGGAGAGCCAACCTTTTGGGCAGTACATGGAGCAGGAACCTTCTATTGAGATCCCGGCACCATTCTGGTATATCCTGCCCATCATGGCATATATCAACAAACAGATGCTCACGGCTGTAGTGGCTGATGAACACGGCAATATTTTTGAACTGGACGGATATGCTGCCGCAGGCATGTCCGGAAATGATTTTTTTATTTTGACAAAATCCGGTACCTGTCCCATGCCCCACGGCAGTGAACTGATGCTGCTGCCCGACAGAGCCCCCATTGTATTCAACCTTGTTACAGACCGGTTTGAAAGGCTTGAAACCAATCCCTTCCAGCCTGACCAGCGCATTTTCCCGGTGGGCGTATTCAACTCCCCGGGGTATGTAAATTTGCATTTCTGCGCCTATGACGATGCCGGCATGGATACGCCCCTGCCGCTGTTTTCCTACGGCGCCTTGGGGTTTGGGAAAAATAATTTCAGGTCCGCGGCCCTTCAGGTGGATGACGAACCCCGGCAGGACCTGCGGCTGATGCCCATTGCAGACGTTCAAAAAGGGGTGGACAAATACAGAAAAAAATATCCGGACAACCGGCTCATGCGCCACCTGGAAAAATGTGCCCTGGAATACGGGTGCCCGGCCGGCAAAAACTTTTTCCTGGGCCGGTATGAAGCACCGCTGCCGACCTCCGTGGTCTGCAATGCCCAATGCCTTGGATGCATCTCCCTTCAAACGGAAAATAACCTGTGCGCCTGCCAGGACAGAATATCCTTTATCCCTGATCCGGAAGAGATTGCAGGCGTGGCCCTGGAACATATCCTGAAAGTTGAAAAGGCCGTGGTCAGTTTTGGCCAGGGATGTGAGGGAGAACCGTTAACCTCGGCAGATGCCATTGAAAAGGCCATTGTCCTGATCCGGGAAAAGACCGGTCAGGGCACCATCAACCTGAACTCCAATGCCAGTTTGCCCGGCCGGGTGGAACGGTTGTGCAAGGCAGGCCTGGACAGCATGCGCGTGAGTATGAACTCGGTGCGCAAAGCGTGTTATACGGCCTATTTCCGTCCCAGATCCTATTGTTTTGAAGATGTTGTGGACAGTATCAGAAGGGCCCGGGCCAAAGGCTGTTTTGTGGCAATCAACTACCTGAACTGCCCGGGATTCACAGATTGCCAACGGGAAAAACAGGCGCTTTTTGATTTTATCCGGGACACGGATATCAACATGATCCAGTGGCGCAACCTTAATTTTGACCCCCGGCATTATATCCGCATCATGGAAAATGCCGCACCCGGCGGCTCCCCCACCGGCATGGCAAACCTGATAAAAGACTTGAGCCAGAAATTTGCCCATCTCATCCACGGCTATTTCAATCCACCCCAATAATATCATTGAAAAACCTTGCTTGATTTGATTTAATTATTAGTTTGTAATTATTTAAGGGTACTTTTTTTAACCCGTTAAGGAAAGACTGACATGTTACCCGACATCAGCGGCATTATTATCATAGCTGGAAATTACGGCAGCGGTAAAAGTGAAACTGCTGTCAACCTGGCAGCCGTATCCCGGAAGTCGGGCAAAAGCGTCAAGATAACGGATCTGGACCTGGTCAACCCCTATTTCAGAAGCAGGGAAGCTAAAAAGCCCCTGGAAGATCTCGGGGTGGAAGTGGTGCTGCCGGACAGAAAATACATGCATGCAGACCTGCCCATCCTGACCCCGGCCGTGGCTGACATGATTAAAAATCCGGCCGACGTGACCATTCTGGATGCTGGCGGCGATGCTGCGGGCGTGACTGTTCTTGCGGCCCTGGCAGATGTGCTTGAAAAAAGCCATGTCAAACTGCTGCAGGTGATCAATCCCCTGCGCCCCAATACCTGCGATGTCCAAGGCTGCCTTAAAATAAAGGCGCAGATCGAAGCCGCCGCAAAACTGCCTGTCACAGGCCTGATTTCCAATGCCAACCTTCTTGACGAGACCACGCCGCAAATCATTTATGACGGCTACAATCTGGTGACCCGGGTATCCGAAGCCACCGGTCTTAATATTGAATTTATAACAGCGTCCACCAGGCTTGTGCCCCAACTGGCCCTTGAACGGATCTTCTGCCCGATCCTGCCCATTGACCGGTTTCTGGCACTCCCCTGGACACGCAATTAACACCAAGGAGTCATACTTACAATGGCCTATAAACACATTATCGATGCCGAAAGGTGCAAAGGGTGCGGTCTTTGTGTGCATTTCTGCCCGAAGAACGTGCTTGAGATCACCGACAAGGTAAATGCAAAAGGGCATTTCCCGGCCTTTCAGGCCAGACCAGAGGACTGCATTTACTGCGCCATCTGCTGTACCATGTGTCCGGATGTGGCTATCAGTATAGTTGAAGAACAAAGTGCTTAAATTTTTATTTCCAAGGACAAAAGACAATGGCTAAAGTCTTAATGAAAGGCAATGAAGCAATCGGCGAAGCCGCCATCAGGGCCGGCTGTCTAAACTATTTTGCATACCCCATCACACCCCAGTCGGAAGTCGCCGAATATCTGAGCAAACGCCTGCCTGAAGTGGGCGGCGTGTTTCTCCAGGGCGAAAGTGAAGTCGCGGTCGGGTATATGCTTTTCGGGGCCTCGGGTGCCGGAGAGCGTGTCATGACCACGTCATCTTCTCCGGGCATCAGCCTGATGAGTGAAGCAATTTCCTATATTGCCGGAGCTGAGTGCCCGGCTGTGTTTGTCAATATCATGAGAGGCGGCCCCGGGCTGGGCGGAATCCTGCCGTCCCAGGGTGATTATTTCCAGGCAACCAAGGGCGGCGGCCACGGTGACTACCATCTGCTGGTCCTGGCACCGGACGGTGTTCAAGAAGCCGTGGAAATGACCATGCAGGCCTTTGGCCTGGCTGAAAAATACAGAAATCCCGTCATGGTCATGGGCGACGGCATGATCGGCCAGATGATGGAACCGGTGGAATTTCCTGATGATCTGAAAACAGAACCCACCAATAAGGATGACTGGGCCTCCAATGGCATGTCCACCCGGAAGAGCAAAAAGAAAAACCTGGTGAAATCCCTGTTCCTGGACCCTGCAGCATTGAACCAGCACAACCTGAACCTCAAGGCCAAATACGAGCAGATGAAAAAGGAAGATGTTCAGTATGAGCTGTACAATGCCGACGGGGACTATCAGATTTTGATCGCAAGCTACGGCACCATGAGCCGCGTATGCCGCACCGCCATTGACATGCTCAAGGCCGAGGGCATTGAAGCCGCCATGTTCCGGCCTAAGACCTTATTTCCCTTCCCTGAAAAACAGGTACATGATGCCGCAGTAAAAGAGACCTGCAAATGCGTTATCAGCATTGAAATGAGTATGGGCCAGATGGTGGAAGATGTCCAGCGCTGCGTTATGGGCAAGAAACCAGTGGAATTTTACGGGGAATGCGGCGGTGAAATTCCGTCACCTGAAAAAATCATGGAAATCGTAAAAGAGCTGATCGGGTAACACGCCGGTCAAGGAGAAAATAATGGGAAAGGCATTTTCTAAGCCAGAGGCGTTAACAGACAATTACACCCACTATTGTCCCGGCTGCACCCACGGCATTGTCCACCGGCTGGTGGCCGAGGCCATAGATGAGCTGGGCATCCGGGAAAACACCGTGGGAATCGCCCCTGTGGGATGCGCTGTCATGATCTACGATTACATTGACTGTGACTTCCAGGAAGCAGCCCATGGCAGGGCCCCTGCCATGGCAACCGGCATCAAGCGGGTGCGACCGGATCTCATGGTATTCACCTACCAGGGGGACGGGGACCTTGCCAGTATCGGCATGGGTGAAATCATTCATGCAGCCAACCGCGGGGAAAAAATAACCGTCATCTTTATCAACAACGCCATTTACGGCATGACCGGCGGCCAGATGGCCCCCACCACTATGCCGGGCCAGCGGGCCACCACAGCCCCTGCCGGCCGTGATACGGCCCAGACAGGCATGCCCGTCCGCATGGCCAACCTCATGAGTGAAATTGTGACCCCGGGTTATGTCACCCGGCAGGCCGTACTCAAGCCACAGATGGTGAACAAATGTAAAAAAGCAATTAAAAAGGCATTCCAATACCAGATGGACAACACCTGTTTCAGCTTTGTGGAGGTGGTCTCCACCTGTCCCACCAATTGGGGTATGACGCCGATCAATGCCTTGAAATGGGCCGAAGAAACCTTGCTGCCTTACTATGAACTGGGCGATTACAAAACCCCTGAATACGCCTAAAAAGATTGGGAGACACCCATGCAGACAGAAATTAAATTTGCAGGATTCGGCGGCCAGGGCATTCTTCTCAGCGCCAAGCTGCTGGCCTATGCCGCAATGAAGCAGGGATTCCAGGTCGCCTGGATCCCTTCCTACGGACCTGAAATGCGGGGCGGCACCGCATATTGCACCGTTGTGATCAGTGACAAGCTCATTGGATCACCCATTATAAAAAGCCCCACTCACCTTGTGGCCATGAACCGCCCTTCCCTGGAAAAATTCGACGACTCCATTAAACCCGGGGGGATTGTATTTATTAACTCATCACTGATCCCGGTCAGAAGCCAGCGCAAGGATGTGGTCGAGCTGGTGGTACCGGTCAATGATATTGCCATTGAGGCCGGATCTGTCAGGGCCGCCAACATCGTTGCCCTGGCCGCATTTGCAGCCAAAAGCAAACTGGTGGATCTGGATCTTTTGAAAAAATGCGTCAAGGAAGAATTTGCCGCTAAAGCAAAAATTATTCCCTTGAACATGGATGCGTTTGACAGGGGCGTGGCTGCTGCCCAGGCATAACCCTAACAGTTCCCCAAAAAACATCAAAGGCGGGAAAAAGCGCTTTTAAAGCCTTTTTCCCGCCTTTGCTCAGGGCTCATAAATTTCATAAATTTTAATATTATGGGTTTCGCTTATCCTTGAGTACGGCATTTGAAATGACAATACGCTGAATTTCGCTGGTGCCTTCGTAGATGGTAAATACCCGGGCGTCCCGGTAAAACCGTTCCACCGCGTAATCTTTGGTAAACCCGTATCCTCCGTGGATCTGGATGGCCCGGGCCGTGATTTCCTGCACCATTTCAGAGGCAAACAATTTGGCCATGGAGGCTTCCCGGGTGAATCTTTCCCCCCGGTCCTTCATGGAGGCCGCAGAAAGAGTCAACTGCCGGGCAGCCTCTATCTTTGTGGCCATATCCGCAATTTGAAACCGAATGGCCTGGTGTTTGGTGATGGCCACCCCGAACTGCTTGCGGCCCCGGGCATACTTGATTGCGGCATCAAAGGCAGCCTGGGCCACGCCAAGGGACTGGGCTGCAATACCTATCCTGCCGCTGTCCAGGCCGGACATGGCAATTTTAAATCCATCCCCTTCTTTGCCCAGGATATTGGCGGCCGGCACCCGGCAATCCTCAAAAATCAGGTCCGTGGTGTCCGATGCCCGCAGCCCCATCTTGTCTTCATGATGCCCCACGATGAGACCGGGTGTTGTCTTGGGTACAATAAAACAGGATATGCCCCTATGTCCCTGGGTTTCATCCGTTTTGGCGGTGACAAGAACCACTGAACTATTTTCCCCGGAAGTGATAAAACGCTTGGTGCCGTTAATCACGTAACCATCGCCATTCTTTACGGCTGTGGTCGCTTGGCTCACTGGATCAGACCCGGCATCGGGTTCGGTCAGGGCAAAGGCCCCGAGGATCTCCCCGGATGCCAGGGGCACGAGAAATTCCTGCTTTTGTTCTTCTGTGCCGAACTTGTTGAGGGATTCGCACACAATGGAATTCTGGACCGACATCACCACGGAAGTGGAGGCGCAGGAATATGCGATCTCGGACAGGGCCAGCACATAGGAAACCGCATCTGCGGCTTCTCCGCCGTACGCTTCGGGTATCATCATACCCATCAGTCCAAGCTCCCCCATCTGTTTGAAATTTTCTGCGGGGAACGCCTTGGTTTTATCCCGTTCAGCAGCAGTGGGGGCAACCACTTTGCGCGAAAATTCACGCACCATATTCTGGATCATCACCTGTTCATCAGTTAACTTGAATAACATGGTATCTCCTTTTTCAACAAACAGATTCAAGGCGCATAGATCACCACAATCAATTCGGCATCATTATCACCGATATTGCGCAGGTCATGCTTGATCCCTGAATTGAAATGAAGGGACTCTCCTGTTTTCAAGGTATTAATATGATCCCCCACCTGGATTTCAACTGCCCCGTCCAGCACATAGGCAAACTCCTCGCCCTCGTGCTGAAAACCAACCCCTTCATGGCTTGAACCCGCTTCTACCACGACGCGGAATGCCTTTAAATGGTTGTTTTCAGCGCCGAATGACAAGGACGTATACGCATAATGATCCGTGCGTTTGGTATAGGCATCGGCCCTGGCTTCCATGGAATCATCCGGCTCCTTGAGCAGATAGCCTGAATCCAGTTGAAGGGTGCGTGAGAGCTGGAGCAACGTTCCCACCGAAGGACGCTGCTCTCCGCTCTCGATTTTCTTGATGGTATCTTTTGACAGCCCGGTTTCATTGGCCATGGCGTCCAGGCTGATTTTTTTATCCAGCCTGGCATGCCTGATCCGGACGCCTACGTGGGTGACTTCCTTTTTTTTAGCCATACGATCTCCAATAGTTTGAGGGTAATCAAACTCCATGTCTGACTGAGCGTTCGTTCAGCGCCCTCCATGTCTGACTGAGCGTTCGTTCAGCGCCGATGGACTAAAAAACGCACAAGGTCCATTTACTCTACAACTTCAATCCAGCCTTCGGTATCTTCGGCTTTTCCGTACTGAATGGCGGTCAGGGCATTATAAAATTTCATGCATGTCTCACCGGGCTTACCATCGCCGATATTAATGACCCGGTCTTTATAGCGGATCTCTCCCACAGGGGAAACAACAGCAGCGGTGCCAGAGCCAAACACTTCCTGCAAAGTTCCATTATCAAAAGCCGCAAGAACCTCATCAATGCTGATCTTGCGCTCACTGACTTTCATGCCCCACTTTTTGGCCAGATCAATAACTGAAAACCGGGTAATGCCGGGCAGGATGCTGCCGTTCAGCATTGGGGTAACCAGTTCGTCATTGATAAGAAAGAAAATGTTCATAGCCCCGACTTCTTCAATATATTTGAGTTCTATACCGTCCAGCCACAGCACCTGATTATATCCTTCTTTTTTGGCCTTTTCCCCGGCCAGAAGACTGGCTGCATAGTTACCCGGGGTTTTGAATTCACCGACACCGCCGCGTACAGCCCTGACATGGTCCTCGCAGACCCAGATTTTGACAGGCTGCAGACCCTGGGCATAGTATGATCCCACAGGGGAGAGAATGATAAAAAACCTGTATGTATAGGATGCCCTGACGCCAAGGAATGGGTCGGTTGCCACGATGGTAGGCCGGATGTATAAAGATGTTCCCATGGTTTCGGGAATCCAGGCCTGCTCAATCTTGAGCAATTTTTTAAGCGCCTCCATGACAAAATCGATATCAATTTCAGGAATGCAAAGGCCCTGGCTGGAACGGTTCATGCGGGCAAAATTATCACGGGCCCTGTAGAGCTGAATTTTTCCTCCCTCTGTTTTATAGGCTTTCAGACCCTCAAATACGGCCTGCCCGTAATGCAGCACCATGCTTGCCGGCGACATGGAAAAATTGCCGTAGGGTTCAATGCGGGCATTGAACCATCCCTTATCCTTTTCATAATCCATGATAAACATATGGTCGGTAAACACCGTACCAAATCCCAGGTTCTCATCCTTGGGCCGGGTTCCTGGTTCAGATACCCGGGTAACTTTAACCTCCATTACGCCTCCGTTATCAATTCAGTTAACTCTCATTCAATCGGCCAGCCTTGTTTTACCTTTATTGTCAGTATGTTCCAGGCAATGCCGGTGCGCCGTTCACGGCAAAGCAGCCCATGCTTTCCCGAAAGAT
>NZ_JBFXHE010000185.1:0-8454 GCF_050177295.1 Desulfobacter sp. | reverse complement strand
CAAACAAGATCACCTGGGTCCTGACCAATCTGGTTTCCAACGCCCTCCGTTATGTGGGCAGGGGCGGGCGCATCGCGCTTCGGGCCCAGAGAATCGGGCCGAATGTCCACCTGTCTGTTCAGGACAACGGGCCGGGAATCCCCCAGGCCTATCAATCGAAAATATTCCAGAAATTTGTTCAGGTTAAAGGCCGGGAACCAGGAGGCACCGGGCTCGGGCTCGCCATCTGCAAGGAGATTGTAAGGGCCCATGCCGGTGCGATTTGGGTGGATTCGTCCCCGGATACAGGAAGCACGTTCACCTTTACCTTGCCCATCAATCAATAGGAGGATGCAATGAAAACAAAATCCATACTGATCATTGACGATGAAAAAAATATACGGCTGACCATGGACCAGTCCCTGGAACCGCTGGGAATTGCTGTCCGGACAGCGGTGAACGGCGAAGAGGCGCTCCAAAAGCTGGGAGACACGCAGGCTACCCTGGTGTTCCTGGACCTGAAAATGCCGGGAATGGACGGGATGGAGGTGTTGCGCAGGATCAAGGAGGAATGGCCCGAAACCCGGGTGATCATTATTACTGCTCATGGAACGGTCGAGTCGGCTGTGGAGGCCATGAAGCTGGGTGCGGTTGATTTTATCCAGAAACCCTTCAGTCCTGCGGAAATCCGGGAGCTGGCAATCCGGGTCATGGCGCGCGAGGCATTGGAAGTGGAAAGCGCGGTTGACTACCCGTCCCTCATTGAACTCACAAAGCGCTGCATTGGGGATCGGGAATTTTCCGCTGCCCGTGAAACGGCCAGAAAAGCCATCGCAGCGGATCCAGCCCATCCCGAAGCATACAATCTGCTCGGGGTACTGCTGGAAATCAAGGGGGACGGACTGGAGGCCCAGAAGTTTTACCGGGCGGCGTTGGATATGGACCCGACGTTCAAACCGGCCTGGGCAAACCTTGATAGAACCACCTCCTGGCACAAGTTAGGAAAGATCGACCTGGGCCCGGACGGAAAAGAGGAGGCAGGGGAAGCCGATGAAAAATAGCAAATATATTGTGGTGGTGGGATGCGGGCGGCTGGGGTCCCTTCTTGCGAATCGCCTTAGCCGGGACGGGAATTCGGTGGTGGTGATTGACCGGGTCGAAACTACGCTGGACGATTTGTCACCGGATTTCAGCGGGTTCCGGATCAACGGCGACGCCACTCACATGGCGGTGCTCAAGGCGGCTAAACTGAAAAGAGCCGATGTGCTCATTGCCACGACCCATGAAGACAACGTCAATCTCATGGTGGCCCAGGTCGCCCAAAAGGTTTTCCGCGTCCCCCATGTCCTGGCCCGGGTTTTTGATCCCAGACGGGAGGAGGTCTACGCCCAGCTGGGGATTGACACCATCTGCCCCACCTCGGTGGCTGCCGGCATGTTTCTGGAGGCGGTGGCCAACGGCGGAACGCGTCAAAACGGAGGGGTATCATGAAAATTATCATCGTCGGAGGGGGCAAACCCCTGTTTTTCCTTTGCCGCAGCTTCACCGCCAAAGGATACCGGGTCATCATTATCAACCGGGATAAGGGCGAATGCGTTCTGTTGAGCCGTCAACTCACGGCCACGGTCCTGTGCGGAGACGGCAGTGACCCGGAAATTCTCAAACAAGCCGGTGCAATGGGTGCCGACGCAGTACTGGCGGTCACCCCCAACGATCAGGACAACCTGGTGATCTGCCAGCTGGCCACCCTTAAATTCGGCGTGCCCAAAGCCATTGCCCTGGCCAATGATCCGGATAATGTCGAGACATTTGAAAGGCTTGGCGTCTCCGCCTTCTCAACCACCCGGATCGTCGGCAGCCTGATTGAACAGCGGGCATCCATGGAGCAGATTCTTAACCTGCTGCCCGTGGGTGACGGCCGGGTCAATGTGACGGAAATTGCTCTGGAGGCAGGCTCCCCTGTGGCGGGCAAGCAGCTCAAGGATATTGATCTTCCTGAAAACGCCCTGATCGCGGTTGTTATACGGGACAATCACCCCATGGTCCCCGGGGGAGGAAACGACCTTCTGGCGGGAGACCGCATCGTGCTGATCACCCTGCCGGAAAACCACGGCCCTGCCTTAAAGGTGCTGACCGGAGAGGAAAGGTAGTAGAGAGGAGCCCTTATGCGGGAAAAAGAATATCTGAAAAAACGCTATGCCGCCATGTGCTCTTCAATCGGCATGATTCTCCTTCTGTCCGGAGGGATGATGCTGACACCGCTTCTTATCCTGGTATCCAACCCCGAAGAATCGGCCCATGTTCTGTCGTTCTGTCTTCCCGCAGGAGGCCTTGCCCTTCTGGGAGGAAGCCTGTGGCGGCTGTTCCGGTCAGAGTCCAATACAACCCTGTCGGTACAGGAGGGGGGTATTATCGTTATTGTGAGCTGGATGACGGTCATCCTCTTTTCTGCCTGGCCTTTTACTTCTGTTCTGGGGCTGCCGTTTTCCAGGTCGGTTTTCGAGTCCGTGAGCGGCTGGACGACCACGGGACTGTCGGTTGTGGATGTGACGGCCGCAGGCCCGATGATACTGCTCTGGCGCAGCATTATCCAACTGGCGGGCGGTGCAGGCCTGGCCATTATCATGATGTCGGCCATTGTCGGCCCATCCGGAGTCGGCATTTCCAGGGCCGAGGGACGGGGCGACCAGCTGGTGCCCCATGTCAGGCAGTCGGCCCGCCTTGTTTTGATCATTTATTCCGCCTATGCCGGGGCAGGGTCTCTGGCCTACTGGGCGGCAGGGATGTCTCCTTTCGATGCCGTGAACCACGCCTTTGCCGCCGTGTCCACCGGCGGATTTTCAACAAGAGTGGAAAGCATCGGATACTGGAACACCATCCGTGTCGAAGCGGTCACCCTGGCCCTCATGGTGCTGGGCAACCTGAGCTTTGTGACTGCCTGGTTCCTGTGGCGGGGGAAATTGGGCGTGGTGTTTAAAAACGGTGAAATCCGCCTCCAGGCCGTCTTGATACCGCTGGCTGCCACAGCCGCCTTCATCTGGACCTGTCAGGCCCTCTATCCCCACATGGGCAAGGCGGTGCGGGTTGCTGTGTTTGAAACCGTGTCGGCGCTCACAACCACGGGGTTTTCAACGGTGGGATACGGCAACTGGAATGCCTTTGGCGTGGCCCTCATGACCGGTCTGATGCTGATTGGCGGGGGCACATGTTCCACGGCCGGGGGAATCAAGCAGTTCCGTATCTATCTTCTGTTCAAGATGCTGGTTTGGGATATCAAGCGCCACCTCATTCCAAAGACCGCTGTGGCGGAACTCCCGGTATGGGAAGGAAACCAGCGTGTTTTTATGAATGACGCCGGGCTGCGGCAGGTGGCCATGTTTGTTTTCCTTTACATGGCCACCTATGGGTTGGGTGTTATGGTGCTCTGTGCCTATGGCTACACCCTGAAAGATTCCCTTTTCGAATTCGCCTCTGCCCTGGGCACTGTCGGGCTTTCCATCGGGGTAACTTCCGCGGCCATGCCCGGCGGCGTCTTGTGGGCGGAAACCCTTGCCATGTTTTTTGGCCGGCTTGAATTCATTGTGATCATCGTAAGCCTTCTCAAAATCAGCCGGGATATGCGCGTGGCACGCCCGGTGATCCCTGGCTTTATTCAACGGCACAGCCATACCAACTAGGGAATTAAAAAAAATGGCATCAAACTCAAAAAAAATATTGATCTGCTGGCTGCTTCCGGATCAGAGGCCTCAAAGCCGGGACTTCTGTGACATATCCGTCAACCCCTTAAGCTGCTTGGGCCAGGCGACATCAAACCATCCGGATCTGATTGTCATCTTTTTTAACACTAGGGAGATCCAGGGGCACAAAGAAGTGATTGAATTTTGCAGGATCCTTAAGGAACATCCGTTGACAACAAAGGTAAAGGTGGCGGTTTTCTTGGAAAGACTCCATCAAAAATTCATTTTAGGGCTGACACAGACAGGCGTGGATTTTGTTGACATCCATACCGGTATTGACTCGGACAGTATAGGAAAAAATATCTGTCAATTATGGAAATCTCATTCCCTGATGCCGGCACAAAGCCTTTTAGAAAAACTCTGCCCTTTTCTTAACTATCTGCCAAGCGGGGATAAATACGAGTTCCCGGTCTGCGGCGCTTATCGAAACAGGATGTTTTTAGGGGGCCACCGGCTTCGTGACATATGCCATACCATGAATCATCATTACTGTGAATATTACATGAACCCCAAGGTGGGATCATGATCCTGCGGCGCAAGCTGTTAAAACTGCATCCGGCTGCACTGGTTCTGATCAGCTTTCTGGCTCTCATTCTGATCGGCACACTTTTATTGAGCCTGCCGGTTTCTTCGAAGAGTGGTCCGCTGCAAGTCATAGACGCCTTATTTACCTCGACCTCGGCGGTCTGTGTCACCGGACTGGTTGTGGTGGATACCGGAACCCGATTCACCCTTTTCGGCCAAATCATTATCCTCGTTCTCATCCAGATCGGGGGCCTGGGGGTCATGACGCTCTCCGTGCTCCTCTTCCGGATGATCGGCAGGAAAACCTTCTATCACCAGCGGATGGCGGTACAGGATATGTTTTTGCACACGCCCCAGGATAATATTTTCAAAATCGTCAAAAATATTATCTATATGACTTTTTGCATTGAGATTGCCGGCACCGTTCTTTTAACGATTTACTGGAGTCGGACCCTGCCGGTTCATGAAGCCGTCTATACCGCTGTCTTCCATGCCATATCTGCCTTTTGTAATGCCGGTTTTTCCCTGTTCCCGGACAGTCTTTCTACCTTTGGCGGCAGTTACTTTCTAAACCTTACCATCTGTATGCTTATTGTAACCGGCGGCATCGGCTTTTCGGTATTGTATGAATTTAAAAACTGGATAAAGCTCAGAAAGAAAAAACGGTTTCGATTTTCGGTCCAGACCAGGACCGTATTGCTGACCACGGCCATTCTGATCATTGGTGGTACGGTTTGGTTATTCATCCTTGAGCGACAGGGGGCTCTGGAAGGCACCCCCCCGGCATACCAATTCCTGGTTGCTCTGTTTCAATCCATTACCTGCCGGACGGCTGGATTCAATACGGTTGATATTTCTGCACTCAACGAGGCAACCGTCGCCATGATGCTGGTTTTAATGTTTTTCGGCGCTTCACCAGGGTCCTGCGGGGGCGGCGTGAAAACAACCACCCTGGCATTGCTGACCGCCACAACCATCACCCGGGTTAAGCGGATGCAACGGGTGAATCTGTTTAAAAAAAGCATTCCGGATGAAACCGTTCGCCGCTCCACAACCCTTATCATAGTCTCGGTTGGAATTATCGGCATGGTATTGTTCATGATTCTTTCAGAAGGGGCTATCACCGGGCGAAGTATCCGTGGCGCATTTCTGCCTTATCTCTTCGAAGTGGTATCTGCCTTTGGAACCGTCGGACTCTCTCTCGGGGTCACAGCGGATTTAAGTGTATGGGGAAAATTCTGGATTGTTATAACCATGATTATCGGCAGGGTAGGGATTCTAACCTTCTCGTACATCATCATCGGGACCAATCCGACAAATGGTTTTGAACGGGCCGAAGAGAACATGATGATTGGATAAACAGGAGATACAATGAAACGATTTACAGTGATAGGGTTAGGGAATTTTGGATTTTATGCGGCCAAAGCCTTATACGAGGACGGTAATGAAGTCATTGCCGTGGATATGGATAAAAACCGGGTGCAGGCAGTGGATGCCCATTGCACCGAAGCGATCCTCCTGGAGGCCACGGACAAGGAAAAATTAAAAGCCCTTGGCCTGGAAACCATGGACGGTGTGATTGTATCCACCGGCACCAAGATCAGCGTCAGTATCCTGATATGCCTCCATCTGCACGAGATGGGGGTCAGGCAGATCCTGGCAAAAGCCCTGGATGATGATCATGCCAAAATACTTAAAAAAGTAGGGGCCACTAAAATCATTCATCCGGAAAGGGATGTGGCACTGCGGATTTCCCAGAGTTTATCCCGACCGAATATTATGGATTTCATTCCTCTTTCTGAAGGGTTTGATCTTGTACATATAGAGCCGCCAGCAGAATTTATCGGAAAAACCTTAAAGGAGATCAACCTGCGGGCAAAGTTTAATGTTCATATTATTGCCATTAAAGAATGGGTCCCTGAAAATTTTATTTTGGTGCCAACCCCTGAATTTGTGATCAAAGGCAGTGATATGCTCATGATGCTGGGAAAATCCGAGGACATCAAACGGATTAAAGCATTAAAAGGATAAAATTGCCATGTTTCGTTTTGCAAAATAGCCCATGGAGGCAGAGAGCCCGACAACAATGAGGGCGCCGGCATTATGCGTCACAGCTCCCCATACCGGTGTCAGCCACCCCATGAATCCAGAAAAAACAGAAACCAGATTAATAAAAAAACTGATGCTGATACCGATCTGAATCGTCCTGCGCATGGTCCGTCCCAGGGAGAACAGATATACCAGATTCTCCAGGCGGTCGTTCATCAGCACAATATCTGCGGTCTCAAGGGCTGCATCAGATCCGTTCATCCCCATGGCAATACCGGTATCTGCGGCTTTTAAGGCAGGGGCGTCATTCACCCCGTCCCCCACATATACCAGCACGCCCTTGTCATACCCCTGAATGAGACGGAGTTTGTCTGCCGGAGACTGCCGGGCCCAGACAGTATCAATCCCGATTTGATCACAAAGCTTTTTAACCGGGGCGTTCTGGTCCCCGGAAATTACGGCCAGGTCTTTAATCCCCATCAATTTAAGTTTTCCAATCACCTTTGCCGCGCCTGCCCGGGGCTGGTCCTGCATGCAGATCCAGCCTGTTACCTGCTGATCAACCGTTATCTCAACACAGGTATATCCTTTTTCGGCAAACTTATCTGTTGTCATGATTTCAACACGCTGTCCTTCCACTTTTCCGCGGATGCCGCGACCCGGGATATTGACGATGTCCCGGGCATCGGGAATGGCCAGGTTCCAATCCCTGGCTTTTTGGACAATGGCCCGGGCCAGGGGATGATTCATTTTCAGTTCCAGGGCCCCAGCGGTCTGAATCAAATATTCTTTATTCATGCCTGCCTGTGTGGCAATAACCGCTGTGACCACGGGTTCTCCATTGGTAAGTGTGCCTGTCTTATCAAAAAACACCCCAACAGCTTTGCCCATATTTTCCAGATAAATACCGCCTTTGACCAGAATACCCTGTTTGGACGCATTGCCAATGGCCGACACCGTGGCCACAGGACCGGCAAGGAGAAAGGAACAGGGACAGCCCACAATCAATATGGTAATTGCCCGTTCAATATCCCGGGTAATGATCAAGGTCAGCAACGCACATGACAGAATAACAGGCGTAAACCATCCGGCATACTGGTCAACAATCCTGGCCGATTTGACCTTGGACTGCTCTGCCGCGGTTATCATGGAGATGATTTTTCCCATGGTTGAGTCACGGCCCACCCGTTCGGCCTGAACCCGGATAAAACCGTTTGTGTTCAAGGTTCCCGCCCACACCTCATCTCCCCGGGTTTTGGGCTTTGGTACAGGTTCTCCTGTTACAGCAGATTCATCCACAGCACAGGCCCCATCTGTTACCGTCCCATCCACCGGAATAACCCCGCCGGTCTTCACAATAAGGATATCTCCCCGGACAATCTGGGACACCTTGACCTTCAGCTCTTTACCGTTTTTTTCGAGGAGCGCTGTATCCGGTGTCATTTTTACCAGTTCCTCAATGGCGTGGCGTGCCGAATCACTGACCGCCTCTTCCACCAGAGCACCGGCCACCATAATGGCGGAGACAACGGCGGCTTCAAGAAAATTTGCGGTAGCCATACAGGCGATAATGGCAATGGATACCAGTTCATCCACATTTACCTGGCGTTGGGCAATGCCTTTAACCGCCTCAATAACTATGGGTACCCCATTGATCAAGACAGATAAAATCAAAAAAACATTCATTGCACTGATGAATGGCCAGCTTTGACTACGAAGTCCGCCTGCCAGGTATGCCGCAGGTATCAAGACAGCACCCAGGGCGGTTCTGATAAAATCCCTGGATGAAAAGATTTCTTTATAAATGTTTAAATTTGCATGTCTTCTAATCATTGAAGAGCTCCGTTTGTTTGAATATCAAATATTATGTAGTCAATCTATATGATTAAATAGGCTTCTTCATATCTATAGTCAAGTATTTTGATGATCAAATTTTTTTACTATCGAAATTATTTCCCATGTTAATAAGCAACCTGCTTAGCCAGAAGGGGGGGGGGGCAGAGCTTCGGCCAATAACTCAAGTGTCGTTAATGAAATATCTACCATTTCTAAACTCAACTACAGATACTTCATCCCTGAGAACCCCTCATTATCAATTAAAGATGACAGCGGCAAAAGCTATAACTCGATGTTCAAGTTTTTAATTCTTGACTTTTGAAATTTA
>NZ_JBFXHE010000184.1:0-8554 GCF_050177295.1 Desulfobacter sp. | reverse complement strand
TGGAACTCAATTTCTCTGTATTGGGATATTTTAGGTCCCAGTTTTGGTCCAAGTCTATGTGTGGGCGGCACGGCTAAAGAGACATAAGTTTATGTATAGTCTTTAAAAAACTTGGTAAAATGCGTGTACGACAAGGTTATTTTACCGTCTTGAATAAGTTTTTGATGAATATGATTTATGGGTATGCCTTGAGAAAACAGCTGTGATATTTCTTCTATATTTTCTTTAAATTCTTCATACTTAGTGGACTGAGGCTTAACAAACGGTTTCCAATAGGCGTCAAAAGCACCTTGCAATTTTTTATACAGCCGTTGTGTTGCCCTGCAGTCATCAAGCGCATTGTGCGTTTTGAGGTCAGACACATCGATACCTTGCTGCTGGCAGGCCACTTCTAATTTTTGCCATTTCCAGGTACCGTAATATTCGCTGAATTCAATCTGAGCGATGTCAGCATACGCTGCCCTTAAATCCCGGCATGGTGTGATCGTTTGCGGCCAGACACGATCAAATGCCTCTGCAGTCTGCCGCATTAGCCTGAAGTCAAAATCGGCGTTATAGGTCATTATCGACTCTGCACATTTAATAATCTCAAGAATATGATCATGGTAATATGCCCAGGTTTTGATATGTGTCAGGGCACCAAGGGTAATGCCGTGCACAGCTGCAGCCTGTTCCTTTATAAAAACAGATGGTTTGAACCGTTGATTAAAAAGTGTCTGGGCTGTATCTGCGTCAATAATTGCCAGTTCTATAACCTGATCCTGGCTTTCCGTGCCGGTGTTTTCTGTGCTAAGTATTAATTTCATCTAACCATCGTCTTTCCTTCAAAAACTTTGATAGTCCAGGTATCCAGCGGCCATTATCACGTTGCCAGTCCTGGGACATCTTGTTTTTTCCAATGATTTGTAAAAGTTTTGATATTTTGGGTATTTCTCCTGCCTGAACAAGTTTTTTAAAATTCATCCAGGCTTGCCATTTCCCGGTTTTCCGGGGGTATTGATTTAAAAGAACTTCAAATTGTTTTTTGAGGGGCAAACTATTTAATCCAGCTTCCTGCTGCTGTTTTTCAGCCAGAAACCTTTCCTGCTGTTCTTTCTGCTGCTGCCATTGGATTTGATCTTGCAGCTTTTGTTCTTCATCTTTTTCTTTTTGGCGTTCTTCCGAAAAAACTTTGAAGAAAAGGGGTTTAACGCCATAAAAATAAAAAATATCTTTGAGTGTTTGACCGTAATGCTTCTGGATTCTTTGTAATGCGATTTCGTTTGGCCCTGACAGAATTATACTGCCGTTCTCGATTTCAGCCTCCAGACAGGGAAGCATTTTAGCGGCTAAATTTAGTTGGTCATTTTCGATAATATGCGCTTTGACTTTTGCCCAGGTTTCAGGCTCCTGGCGGCCATGATTTATGACGGATTCTGAGGGCGATAGAGAGGGAGTATCTATATTTAGTCTATCTAAGGTATAATCCGACAAATTGCCGAAATTTTGTTGATCCGGGGCATGACAGTCCTGGGTGGTCTCCAGGTCGCTACCGTCTGGTAATTCTTGCTCTGTTTCAGGCTCAATTTCTGGGACCGCTTTCGGCTGATCGGGTTTGGATGTTTCATCTGGTTTTTGCTGAGGGTTTGTTTTACCAGCCCTTAATTCCCTGAATTTAATGATTACAGGATGGGCAAGAAAATAATAGACGGTCTGCATCCAGCCGTTAATTTCTTCTCTCACAGCGTTAATCAGCCCGGCTTCTTGAAGAATCTTGACGTGTCTTTCAATAGTTCGATGGCATACATTTGTTCGGTTGGCTAATGTTCCCATATTCACGAACGTATGGTCTTTACCAACCGCGCATCTTACCATTGCCTTAAAAGTTTTTTCGATTCCTGCAGTCATTTTCCCGCCGTCTTTTCTTTCGATTTTCCCAAACCACAAATCAAGATCATTCGCATAACCATGCGAGATTGTGAGATTATTCAACGGTCTCCTTCCTAACCGAAAAAACAAAACACTCCACCGATTGCTTGACAAGACTCTTTTTTTGAGTTATCTTCTAAACTGAGATTATTCAATTTAGAAGACACAAGCTTCTACAGAAGGACCTCATCGGTTGCAGCCGATGAGGTTTTTTTGTTTTTAGCGGTTACTTTTCTTTAAAAATCAGTTCACTCTCCATAAAAAAAAATTTATAATAGAGCGTAATGTATTAAAGAAAGAAGTTAAGACGGGCGATCTGGTATATTTTTCCAGACCACCACTTTGGGAGAGCCCAAATAAAAAAGGGCTCAGAAGAGAGAAATCTTCTAAGCCCTTAAAATCTGGGTGGAGGCGGCTCCCGGATTTGAACCGGGGAATAACGGCTTTGCAGGCCGTCGCCTTACCACTTGGCCAAGCCGCCCTGCTGGAGCGGGAAACGGGAGTCGAACCCGCGACTTCGACCTTGGCAAGGTCGCACTCTACCACTGAGTTATTCCCGCTCAACAACAAGTGTGGTTTATAGATGGATGGCTTTCTTTTGTCAATGAAATTTTAATAAAAATCTTATTTTTTCCTGCATTGACAGCCCAGGCCCAGGCTATTTTTTTTTGTCCCAGTCTGACAGGAAGGACTCAATGCCCTTGTCGGTCATATGATGAGCTGCCAGCTTTTTAAGCACGCCATAGGGGATGGTGGCAATGTCCGCACCCATCAGAGCAGACTGCAGAACATGGAGTTGGCTTCTCACCGATGCCACAATGATCTGGGTATCAAAATCATAGTTGGTGTAGATCTGCACAATTTCTTTGATGAGCCCCATGCCTTCCTGGGCCAGATCGTCGAGGCGGCCTACAAAGGGAGAGACATAGGTTGCACCGGCTTTAGCAGCCATCAGGGCCTGGAGCGCGGAAAACACCAACGTTACATTGGTTTTAATGCCTTCGGCAGATAATGTTTTAACCGCCTTAAGCCCTTCTACGGTCATAGGGATTTTCACGGCAATATTATCGGCAATTTTTACAAGCTCCCGGGCCTCCGTTACCATGCCCTCATGCTCCAGGCTGATCACCTCTGCGGAAACAGGGCCATCAACAATTTTGCAGATTTGTGCAATAATGTCTTTGAACTCACCCTCTTCTTTGGCAATCAGGGAGGGGTTGGTGGTCACACCATCCACCATGCCCATATCATTGGCATCCTTGATCTGTTCAATATTGGCTGTATCAATAAAAAATTTCACGGGTCTCCTCTTTGGCCAGGGCAATCACTGCCTGGCTTTCATTTGTTTTCATTTGTTCGAACAGTTCACCCACGGTCAGGCCGTTTACCGGGTGAACCAGATTTTTATCTATGTCGCAAAGGGGTTTTAATACAAAGGCGCGTTCATGCATTCTGGGATGGGGAAGCACAAGCGTGGCTGTATCCATCACTCTTTGGCCGTAAAAAATAATATCCAGATCAATCCTGCGCGGACCAAATCTGAAGGGTTTGCTGTCCATGTTTTGCTCTTTTTCAATGGCCTGCAATACGCCCAAAAGCTTTTCCGGAGAATAGGCTGTGTTAATCTTAATGGCGGCATTCACAAACCACTCCTGGTCCGTATAGTTTTGGGGCGCTGTCTTATAAAATTTTGACAGGGCTTCTATGAAAATCCCTTCTGTTCCCCCAAGACGGCTGATGGCCAGGCCAAGATTGGCAATCTTATTTCCCACATTGGCGCCGATGCTTAAAAATGCAGGTGTCAGGGATAAGGAATCAGGGGAATTCAATATAAAGGGTATCCGACACCTTGCTTTTTATGTTGTCCTTCCCCAGAGTTTGCACCCTGAAATAATAATGAAGATCCTGGTCAAGGGTGTATACAAAGCTTTTACGGGGCATGGGAACCACGCCCAGGGATTTGAACATAAAGGGACATCCTTCGCAGCCATCCAGGGGTTTGGTTGCCATGAACACCTCAAACCCTTCAACCTTCGGCCCTTGTTCCTGATTCTGCAAAGATGAACAGGTCCATGTCAGGGTCAGGTCACGATCCTTGAGCGTGTATTTCAGGCCTGTGGGGGCCGCAGGGATATCACCGTCCTTAGCAGGGGGCACTGGCGGCCCTTTTTTACCGCATCCCGGTACCATAAAAAGGATGCCTGCACCCCAAAAGGCAAAAAAAAGACATATGAGTACGCGCTGACATATCCGGTTCAAATCCCAAGCTCCTTTTTTGCCGCATCCACGGCCGCGGATACGTTGTCAAATCCGGTTCCACCATAGGA
The DNA here is from genome assembly GCF_050177295.1 of Desulfobacter sp. Classification (NCBI taxonomy): domain Bacteria; kingdom Pseudomonadati; phylum Thermodesulfobacteriota; class Desulfobacteria; order Desulfobacterales; family Desulfobacteraceae; genus Desulfobacter; species Desulfobacter sp. The sequence goes on along the minus strand of NZ_JBFXHE010000184.1, from coordinate 4,319 downwards.
GTTGCGCCGGGCTACCATGGCATCCAAACTGATAAATTTATAAACATCCTTTTCAATAAGATCGCTGAAGGAGCGCATCTCTTCCAAAGTTAAATCATCCAGTTCTTTTTTTTCTTCCAGGGCAAAGGCCACGGCCTTGCCCGCAATGCCATGGGCCGTTCTGAAGGCAACGCCCTTGTTGACCAGATAATCCGCAAAATCCGTTGCATTTAAAAAACCTGTCATGCAGGCCGTGCGCATCCGGTCCTTATGCACCTCAATATGCGCCAGCATGCGGGTATACACCTCAAGGCAGACTTTTAAGGTGTCTATGGTATCGAACAAGGGTTCTTTGTCTTCCTGCATATCCTTGTTATAGGCCATGGGCAAAGATTTCATGGTGGTTAAAATGGCCATGAGATTTCCCACCACACGCCCTGTTTTGCCCCTGACAAGTTCGCACACATCTGGATTTTTTTTCTGGGGCATGATGGAAGAGCCTGTGGTAAAGGCATCGGAAATAGTGATAAAAGCAAATTCCGATGTGGACCATAAAATCAGCTCCTCGGACAACCGGGACAGATGGATCATGCAGATGGACGCATGGGAAATAAATTCCATGACAAAATCACGATCTGACACAGAGTCCATGGAGTTGTCCGATACCCGGGAAAAGCCCAGGACCTGACAGGTATATTCCCGGTCAATGGGAAAGGACGTACCGGCCAGGGCTGCCGTGCCAAGGGGCATCACATCCAGGCGCTTCATGGAATCCTCCAGCCGTTCCACATCCCGCTTGAACATCTGAAAATATGCCAGCATATGGTGGGCAAACAATACGGGCTGGGCCCGCTGCATATGGGTATATCCGGGCATCACTGTTTTTCTGTTGGCATCGGCAAGGGTCACCAAGGCCGCCTGAAAATCTTTAAGCATTTGGATGAGGTTTAGGGTCTCTTCCTTGAGATAAATGCGTACATCCAGAGCCACTTGGTCATTACGGCTTCTGCCCGTATGCAGTTTCCTGGCCACAGGTCCACAGATTTCGCCTAAATGCTCCTCCACATGCATGTGGATGTCTTCCAGGGCGTCGGTGAATGCCATTTCATCATTATCAATCCTGGCCTTTACCGTATCCAAACCCTGCACCAGGATTTCAGCATCTTCTGATGAGATAATTCCCTGTTTTGCCATCATTTCAAGATGGGCCTGGCTGCCCTTTATGTCGCTCTCATAGAGGCGTTTATCCACGTCTATGGACGCGTTAAAAGACTCCACCAGTTTATCCGTGGATTCGGCAAACCGGCCGCCCCATAATTTTTCACTCATTATTTTTTCTTCCTATGTAGTTCCTCTCTTGGGCCTAACATCACCCTAAAATCAAGCGCTCCAGAATGGCTTTGTGCATATGCCGCTTGTTTTCCGCCTGATCCCAGAACGCTGCGTTTTGTGCTTCAAAAACAGATTCGGAAATTTCCTCCCCCCTGTGGGCGGGCAGGCAGTGAAGCACCAGACAGTCATCCTTGGCACCTTTGAGCAACTCCTCATTGACCTGGAATCCTTTGAATGCCTTAAGCCGGCCTTCAAGCTGATCTTCCTCACCCATGCTGGCCCAGACATCGGTATACACAACATCTGCGCCTTTAACAGCCTCTTTAGGGTCATTGGTGAACACAATATTATCTTTTGTGTCTGCCCCGGCTGCGGCAATGATGTCAGGATTGATATGATGGTTGTCCGGACAGGCCACGATCAGGTCCAGCCCCAGCACGGCAGCTGCATTGACCCAGGAATTGGCCACATTATTACCATCTCCCACCCAGGCGATCCTGATATGCTCATATCCGCCTTTATGTTCAATCACGGTCATGATGTCGCTTAAAATCTGGCACGGGTGAAAAGCGTCTGTCAGGGCGTTGATCACCGGGATTGTGGCGCTTTTGGCAAACGCTTCCACCAAATCGTGGTCAAAGGTTCTCATGGCCAGACAGTCAATATACCGGGATAAAACCCGTGCCGTATCCTTTGCCGGCTCATTTCTGGATATCTGGGTATCCTGGGTGCTCATATATATGGAATGCCCGCCCAGCTGAATCATGGCCGTTTCAAATGCAATGCGGGTCCGGGTGGATTTTTTATCAAAAATAAGGCCCAGGGTTTTGCCGGCCAGAAGGGAATCGAAAATGCCCTTTTTGTGGCGCGCCTTCAGACTTCGTGCCCTTTCAAACAGGGTTGTAAAATCCTGGGGTTCAAGGTCCAGTAAACACAGTAAATCCTTTTTCAATGATCGTCTCCTGCAAGCAGGCTGTCCAGTTCGGCAACCAGCTGATTAATTTCGACGGTCCCTATAATCAAGGGCGGTGCAAATCTAAGAACTTTATCTTGAATTGCATTAATAATAAAGCCTTTTTTGAAACATTCAGACACGTATTCTGTGGCTGTTTTTCCCTTGGAAATATCAAGCTCCATGCCGATCAGCAGCCCTTTACCCCGGACATCCATCACTTTTTTATGCTTTTCTTTTAAACCATTGAGCTGTTCCAGAAAATAAGCGCTTTTTTCACGGACAGATGCCAGAAAATTTTGTTCAGACATCAAACGAACCACCTCAAGGGCTGCGGCCGTGGCAAGGGGGGTGCCGCCAAAGGTTGACCCGTGGCTGCCAACTTCAAATCCCAGAGCAGCTGTTTCGCTGGCCAGCATGGCGCCGATGGGTACCCCATTGGCCAGGGCCTTGGCAAGGGTCATGATGTCAGGTACCACATCATAGGATTCATGGGCGAATAATGTACCGCAACGGCCCATGCCGGTCTGGATTTCATCAAAAATCAGCAGGGTGCCGGTGTCCGTGCAAAGCTGTCTTACAGCCTTGATGTATTCGGGATCAGCAGGGATGACCCCGCCCTCACCCTGGACAGGTTCTATCATCACCGCACACACCGTATCATCCAGAACAGCTTTCAGCGCCTCAATATCATTGAAGGGCACATGGAGAAAACCGTCCAAAAGGGGATAAAATCCCTTTTTAATTTTGTCCTGGCCCGTGGCAGACAGCGTGGCCATGGTCCGTCCGTGAAAGCTTTGCTGCATGGTGACAATCTTGAACCTGTCGGCTTCCCCCTTTGCCTGGAAAAACCGCCGGGCAAGTTTGATGGCAGCCTCGTTGGCCTCTGCACCTGAATTGGCAAAAAACACGCGGTCGGCAAAGGATTTTTCAGTCAGAACCTTTGCAAGCTCTGCCTGGGGCCTTGTGTAAAACAGATTGGACACATGCACCAAAGTGCCTGCCTGGGCAGAAATGGCTGCGGTGATATCCGGATGGCAATGCCCCAGGTTGCACACGGCAATGCCGGCCAGAAAATCGGTATATACATTGCCCTGATCGTCATAAAGCTTGGTGCCCCGTCCTTTGACAAAAGGCCGGCCCTGGCGTAAATAGGTCTTAAACACATGATCCTGGGTAAGTTGAATCGTCATTTTATATTTCCTTCTTATTTAGAATCTCCGGCAAACAGCTGGGTGCCGATCCCTGAGTCCGTAAACAGCTCAAGCAAAACAGCATGGGCAATTTTCCCGTTAATGATATGGGCTTTTTTAACGCCGGCGGTCAAGGCGGAAAGCCCGCACTCCACCTTTGGAATCATGCCCCCTGAAATCCGGTTATCCCGGATCATCTCCCGGGCCTGCTGTTCATTCACCGAGGAGATCAGTGTCTTGTCACTGTCCAGCACCCCGTCCACGTCCGTGACAAGGATAAGGCGCTCGGCATTAAGTGCACAAGCAATTTTTGCCGCCACCACATCTGCATTAATATTGTATGTTTCCCCTTTGCTGCCCACCCCCACCGGCGCAATAATAGGGATAAAGCCCCGGGCGCTCAGGGTGTGAATGATTTCGGGATTTACCCTGGATACATCCCCCACCATGCCCGGATCAATGATCTCAGGCGGTTTGGTTTCATCTTCCTGGTGGTAAATGGTCATTTTTTCGGCCAGGATCAGCCCGGCATCCTTACCTGTAAGGCCCACGGCCCGTCCGCCTTCCAAGTTGATCCGGGACACCACATCCTTGTTCACCTTGCCGCCTAAAACCATTTCCACCACATCCATGGTGGCATTGTCCGTGTACCGCATACCCTTGATAAAGGTGGATGTGATCCCCATGGCTTTGAGTACCTCATTGATCTGGGGACCGCCGCCATGGACCACCACCGGATTGACCCCGATGGTTTTAAGCAGGATAATATCCTTGGAAAAGTTGGTTTTCAGGTCCTCATCCACCATGGCGTGTCCGCCATACTTGATTACCACGGTTTTTCCGGAAAATTTCCGGATATAGGG
>NZ_JBFXHE010000183.1:0-8572 GCF_050177295.1 Desulfobacter sp. | reverse complement strand
TCCTACATATATTATAAAATTGTCTTGTGTTTTATCATTTCAGCATTCTTTGCCGTATCATTGCATTGCCGTTCATAATCGCCTGCCGGCCGGAAAGGCCCCAAAGGTTCATCTGTCCAACAGGGGCCGGTGCCAAAGGTTTGGCCCCAGCCCGGCTTTGCATGGCAGCAACGGCTGCCTCCTCTTCCGTTCTGATATACATGTAAACAGCAGCCATGGCCGCAGCCAGTTTTTTATTTTTCATGAAAAAGCTCTCCTTGGCTTTTTAAACGGTTTCAAAGATTGAGCATAATTGAGCATAGATGTCGCCGGGCCAGCCCATGGCTGTTACACCGGAATATTTCCGTGTTTCTTGGCCGGTCGGTATTCCCGTTTGGTTGCCACGGCCTCAAGGGCATCTATGAGCCTTGGCCGGGTTTCACTGGGCACGATCACCGCATCCACATACCCCCTTGCTGCGGCACAATAGGGATTGGAGAATTGTGCATTGTACGCGTCTATTTTCTGCTTGCGCGTGGCTGCCGGGTCTTCGGCATTTTTTATCTCCCTTGCATGGATGACATTTGCCGCGCCTTCGGCCCCCATGACGGCAACTTCGGCCATGGGCCAGGCAAAGGCCATGTCCGCACCAAGATGTTTGGAACACATGGCTATATATGATCCGCCGTAGTCCTATCTTGTGATCAGCAAAAGCTTGGGCACCGTGGCCTCGGCGTAGCACCACAGAAGTTTTGCCCCGTGCCGGATGACCCCGCCCCACTCCTGGTTGGAACCGGGCAGGTAACCGGGCACATCGGCAATGGTCAGCATGGGAATGTTAAAGGCGTCACAAAACCGGATAAACCGGGTGGCCTTGTCGGATGCATCAATATCCAGGCAGCCGGCCATAATCATGGGCTGGTTGGCAATGATGCCGATGGGACGGCCGTTGAGCCGGGCAAAACAGATCACAATGTTTCTGGCAAAATACTGGTGGGGTTCGAAAAAATAGCCGTCGTCCACAATGGCGGCAATGACCTGTTTGACATCATAGGCCTGGTTGGATTTGTCCGGAATAATGGTGTCAAGGGCCGGGGCCATGCGATGCGGGGAATCGTCCGTGGGTTTGACCGGGGGATCTTCCATGTTGTTGGACGGCAGAAAGGATAAAAGCTGCTTGATCTGTTCAATGCAGTCTTCATCCGATTCACAGGCGAACTGGGCCACCCCGGACTTTTCGTTATGGGTCATGGCACCGCCAAGCTCCTCAAAGGAAATCACCTCGCCGGTGACCGCCTTGATGACATTGGGGCCGGTGATGAACATGTACGAGGACTCCTTGACCATGAAAATAAAATCGGTCATGGCCGGAGAATAAACGGCCCCGCCTGCGGTGGGCCCCATGATGGCCGAGATCTGCGGGATCACACCCGAAGCCGCGGAATTACGAAAAAAAATTTCGCCGTAACCGGACAAGGCGTCAATGCCCTCCTGAATCCGGGCGCCGCCGGAATCGTTCATGCCGATAACAGGAGCGCCTGCTTTTATGCCCAGATCCATGACCTTACAGATTTTTTTGGCCTGCATTTCTCCCAGGGATCCAGCCGAGGCCGTAAAATCCTGGGCATAGGCAAAGACCAGGCGGCCATCCACCTTTCCGTGCCCGGTGATTACACCGTCCGCGGGAATTTCCTTGGTTTCCATGCCAAAATTGGTGCACCGGTGGGTCACGAACATGTCCAGTTCCCTGAAGGTACCGGCGTCAAACAACAGACCAAGACGCTGCCTGGCGTTAAGAACGCCCTTTTCACGGCGTTTAGCCAGGGCTTTTTCACCGCCCATGGCCTTGATCTTTTTCTCTTTTAGCCTTAATTCATGAATTTTGTCGGAAGTGACTCCCATAATTCGCATTTCTTTTTAAAATATATGGTTGAATAACTGCTTTGTCTATTTAACTGTTTTTCTCAATCAAACTAAGGAACCCTGAGACACCGGGTTTAAAACATCATTGTGCCAGGGAAAACCGCCATGCGCAGAACCAGGTTTCAGGATGGGGATCCGGCGGACACCCGATACATTCGGTTTTAATTGCATCATCAACGCCTTCGGCAAAACGGGCGTACTCGACAAGACCGCCGGACTTGCAGGGATAATCATCCAGCCCCTTGCGCATCCTTGCCTGCTGGACCCTGCATTCATTCATCCGGAAGACAAAACTGTCCGCAGTTTCTTCCACAATGCTCTGGCGGTTGATAAACGCATACATCCTGAAATTCAGGGCCTTTTTCAGACCCTCAAGTCCCGGATGTTTGCCCAGGCCCAGAATATTTTTTATGCGGTGGGCTTCAAAGGGGGAAAAACGAGCCCAGCAGGAGTCATTGCACCGTTTGGCATCGTTCATGCCGTGCTCGAACTCCACAGCCTGAAACCAGACTCCGTCATTGGCCAGCCAGGATTTTCCCACGGCTGCCATCAATTTTTCGGTTGTGGCGTCATCCAGTGACATCAACGCTTTGGGCATACCCTGGTCCAGTTCAAATCCCAGGGTGCCGGACAGATGTTTCATGAGAATGGAAATCGAAGATTGTGTGGCCTTATCCAGAGCGGTAAGTGCCTTTTCCATGCCCATCTGGTGCTGGACTTCATTGAACCAGAGGCCGTAATGGACAACAATACGGGTGAACATGTCGATCAGCTGGGTTTTCTGCATATCAGGAGTAAGGTCCCGGGCTTGAAACGGAGTGGCATCTTGCATGAATCGACCTCCTTCGTTATACGGTTTCACACAAACTACTCAAAGTCTCCCCCTGTGTCAAGATCCTTTCCTTACCATGCAACCATTCCATGTCATTAACCAAAGTATATGTTCTTTTAATCCATTGGTTTTTTTAAGTAAAAATCCAAAATCACAAAGTCACGTTTTGAAACTAAAAAAAATAATAGTCATTTGACCATTATTTTCCTTGACAGCACAAAACGACGATTCTATATTATGGTCAAATGACCATAACGTATATAAGGAGGAAATGTCATGCCAGGATTTAATCAGAGAGGACCACAGGGGTTAGGATCCATGACCGGAAGAGGTCGGGGGATTTGCGGAAACCAGAACATGACCGGCACAGATGCCGAGGCCTTTTACGGGGCGGGATTTGGCGGTCGGGGATGCCGCCGGGGATTTGGCGGTGGCGGCTGGGCTATGGGCCGTGGTATGGGACGCGGGTTTGGCCCCGCTGCTGTACCTGGGACCGGAAATGAAACCGCGCTCCAGGACAGGGCCAGAATACTGGAACAGGAGCTCAACGCCGTTAAAGCCCAGCTGAAGACCATGTCCGAAGACAAGTAACCCTTGATAGGCCCGGGTGAAAAGGGAATACCTTTTCACCCGAACCATCTAAAAAAAATCAGCCGCCGGGTGGCAAATCCGGCGGCTGATTTTTTAAGGATAATAAGGAGGTTATGCAGCCAGTTTTTTTAATTCAAAAATTGGCGTTAAAAACAACCTACCATACTTTTATAACTTGTCAACAAAAAAGTTTTAGGGACATAACTTTATCTGATCTTTGCCAAAATGCGGGATGCCCATTTGGCATCACCCAGACGACCAGAAACGCTGGTGCCTAACTGGGACAATGCCTCATTGGTCAAGGCGTTGCGTTCTGCATCTTCATACACAGCCGCCGCATTCTCGGCATCCTGGGCATCGATCAGAAAGGTTTCAGCCAAAAAGATCTGGTCGCTGAATTCGGTCAGTTTTTGGCGGCCCAGGTCCAACAGTTCTGAAAGGATAGCCTTATCCGAAGTCTGCTGTTTAACCAACGCCACCAGACCGGCATAATCCTTTTTAGTGCGGCAAAGGCCTTCGGCGGATTTATACAGCGCCAAAGCACCGTCCCTGTCTTTAAGCAGGTTCAGGGTAGCACTCGCTGCAAAGGTAAAGTCGTAAACAGTCTTGGCCTTGCTTCCTGCGGCACCCACAAGTTTTTTGGCCCACGCCTTGTCATTGAACTTCTCAATGGCTACAGCGGCAAGCTTCATGAGATCTGCGTTGCCGGCAGCCTTTTTCTCTATGCCTGCATAAATCTCTTTTACCCAGGCACTGTCCCCAAGGGTATCCTGAATGGCATTGGTCAAGGTGTTGTAATCGCCAAAGCTTTTGCATTTGTCCAGAAGTGCCGTATAGATCTGTTTGATCCATTCCGCATCATTGAGATCTGCATGGATGGCGGCAGCCAGCTTGATGAAATCGCTGAAATGAATGGTAAGGCCCTGGGCTTTTTTGTACAGTTTGGCTGCATAATGGATATCGCCGGTTTCTTTAACCACCTCAGCAGCCAGTACACGCATGGGGGAGCAATTTTTACACTCGTTTTCACTCAGGGCAAAATCATTGTAGAGTTTGCCGAACTCCTCACGTTTGGCTTTCTGGAAGGCAATGGCGTCGGTCCATGCTTTGTCGTCCTTGGCCACTTCAAGAATGGCTTCAGCGGTTTTAAGGAACTCCTCATTATTTTTCACGGCAGCCTGGGCCTGTTTCAATACGAGCAGGGCTGCGGTGGTATCACCTAAGTCTCTGGCCATGGCCATGGCCAAGGAAACCAGCTGGACGCAGTCGGGATTGGTGGCGGCAGCTTTCTGGTAAACACCTGAGGCAAATGCCTTGTCACCGGTATTCTCGAAACTTGCTTTGGCCAGTTTCAGGTATTCATCAAACTTTGTATACTGGGCTTCGGCTTTTTTATAAATAGACAGGGTAAAATCATTGTCATCCAGCTGTTCCTTGACGATACCGGCGAACTTGAGCAGTTCATCCCCTTTTTCCAGGGACCCCAGGGCCTTTTCATAAACGGCCCGGGCAAAATCCTTATCACCCAGATCTTTTATAGCCCCTGCGGCAAGGGCGCTGAATCCGTCAGCCGTAGTGGCGGCAGCCATGCCTTTTTCATAAATTTCCTTGGCTTTATCCTTATCCTTGGTGCTGTCCAGGATGGATTTGGCAAAAGATACAAAATCCTCTGGTTTTGTACATTTTTCAAAGGCCTTGTCCATGACCTTTTTGGCCATGTCCGGATCTGTTTTGGCCAGCTCATTGCTCAGATTGAGGAAATCGGTGAGCTTGGTGCATTTTCCCATGGCAGCCTCATTCATCTCCTTGGCCATATCATCCAGGCCAAGTTTGCCTGCAGCAGTGCCAAGGCCAATGAAATCTGCAGCGCTCGTGCACAGCATTTTAGCGTTGGAAAGAAAATTGCCTACCACGTCATCATCACCGATGATCTCCTTGGCTGCCTCGGCATATACCACGGTCTCATCATAGGTCTGGGCCCATTCAGCACCCTCTTCCATCAGCTCAACGGCCCAGTCCTTGTCATCCAGACCTGCTACAATTTCCCTGGCCACACCAATGTATTCTTCCGGTGAATCACAGCTTTCCGCTTTTTCTTCCAGTTCTTCTTTGAGTCCCATAATTTCTCCTTATTTGGTTTTATTTAATGATTTAAGGGCATTATTCATCAATCAATTTTTACACGGCAATTATGTTCAACGGGGAACGCCCGTGCGTACGCAATCATTCCATGGGGTAACCGGCAATATAAACTTCCACGACTCTAATAACATACTGATATAAAAACAGACAATGGGCTTTTTAAATAAACTTAAATTTTTAAGGTCTTGAAAAAACAACAGGCATCCCATATAAGCCTTTTATGGACCCTGATACTTCTGACATCCTAGGCCCGGACAGACCTTTTCCCAAACGGTTTTGGCCCGTTTTTCTCATTATAGCCGGTATTGCATGGGGCCTTTTTTTTGTCACGTTTTGCACTGCCCAGGCCAATCCATTTACCCGGAAAAACACGAATCCGGCTCCCCAAAACCAGGACGATTCTTTGCAGCCGGCACGGGAAGTTTCCATCTCCCCAACGCCGGGTTCAAGTGCCCCAGACTCATGTATCCCAGGTTCAAGTATTATGGAACGCATCATCTTTTTCCAGATGAAAATCAAGGAAAAAATGACGGCCCTGATCCGGCAGGCAAAAAATACCGGGAAAGTCGGCCCCCTGTTGTGGGTTCTGGCAGCGGCATTTGTTTACGGGCTATTGCACGCTGCCGGTCCCGGCCACGGCAAGGCCCTTGCCCTGTCCTATATTATCTCGATTAAGCCCACGCTTCCCAAGGCCCTTGTCTTTGGCAATATCCTGGCCGTCAGCCATGGGATGTCCGGGGCGGCATTGGTTTTTTGCGTCAAATTTATCCTGCATACATCCATTTCAGGCACCCTTGCTTCGATCACCCGGACTACCCAGATTGCAAGTTATTCACTGATTATTATTCTGGGCCTGTTTCTTTTTTTGCGCAAACTGCCGGTATGGAAAAAAATTATACCGGTTCACGATACGTCTGTTGAAAAGATCCGGGCAACCATGGATGCCAAGTCCATTTTGCCCGCCGTTTTCATGGGCATGATTCCCTGCCCCGGCGTTGTTTTAGCTGTCCTGTTCTGCCTGTCCTTAGGATTACCCGGATTAGCCATTATGCTGGCCTGTGCCATCACCCTTGGCATGGCAGCAACGCTGTCTCTGGTCGTTCTGATGGCCATGGCCGGGAAAGCCGCCCTTCTTGCTCCCCTGCCCCGGCGTTTCTCTTTTGCAAAAAATTCAGGAGATATACTTGAAGCCCTGGCAGGTTTAATTCTTTGTGCCATATCTCTTATGCTTCTTCTCACAGTTTTCAATTCCTAAAGACCTACTGTCCAATCTCACAAAATTTAAAAAAACATTGACAAAAAGTTTATAAAATGAAAATAAGTTTTTCATTTATGGATTAGATAAAACTAACAAGTATTTAATTTAATCAGTATGTATCTTTACAAATACAAAACCTCATTGTGTTAAAAAGTTTAAAAATAAAGCATAGTTAAGTGAAAGGATAATTATGACACTGGATGAACTTAAGCCCGGCAACAGCGGAACAATCAAAAAGCTATCCATCAGGGACAAACTTGGCCAGCGGCTGATGGATATGGGGATTTATCCCGGTCTCACCCTGAACGTGGTCCGCAACGCCCCCCTGGAAGACCCCATGGAAGTGGAGATCGACGGTTATTTCATCAGTCTGCGACATGATGAAGCCCGGTTTATTGAGGTGGAATGCAGATGAGAGACAGAGTGTTAGTGGCCCTGGCCGGTCAGCCCAATTGCGGGAAATCAACGGTCTTCAATGCCCTGACCGGTGCCAAACAGCATGTGGCCAATTATCCCGGGGTCACTGTGGACAAAATGTCCGGGTGGTACAAGTATGGGGACACCCGGGTGGATGTGGTTGATCTTCCCGGCACCTATTCTTTGACCTTTTATTCCCCGGAAGAACGGGTATCAAGGGATTTCATCCTCAATGACAAACCCGATGTCGTGGTCAATGTCATGGACGCCTCAAACATCAAGCGGTGCCTGTACCTCACATTCCAGGTCATGGAGATGGAAAACCCTATGGTCCTTGACCTGAACATGATGGATGTGGCTGAGAACCGGGGGGTAAACATAAATGTAGAGGAACTGACCCGGATTTTAGGGGTACCTGTGGTGGCCACGTCCATGAAACAGGGCCGGGGGAAAAAGGAGCTGTTTGACGCCATAGCAGACACTGGACGCAAAAAATCCTCCCCTGCCCGGTTCAAGGTGGATTACGGCCCCATGGAAGCCAGTATAAACAGTATCTGCGAAATGATCCGGCAGGATCCGGGCGATCTTGGGGCATATCCGGCCCGCTGGCTTGCCATCAAACTCATGGAAGGCGATGAAGAGATCCAAAAACTGATCAGGGAAAAAGGCACCCGGGGCACAAAAATCCTTGACCGTGTGGCTGGCTTGAAAAATCAATTTGAAGCCGAACATGACCAGGACACAGCGCTTGCCGTGGCCCAGGCCAGATATGCGGCAGCCGACAAGGTGGCTGCCGGCTGCCTGACCCTGCCGGCTGAAAAGAAAAAACCCATGTCCGACCGGATTGATGCCGTGGTCTGCCATAAATTCATGGGGCCCCTGGTTCTGGTGGCTGTTATCTGGCTGCTTTACTATCTCTCCATTGTCCAGGGGTACAACCTGACCAACTATACCTGGCCGCTTCTGGCCAAGCTGCGGGGGTGGGTTGCCGCCATTGTCCCGGACCCTGGCTTCATTGATGTACCCCTGATCTCAGCATTTGCTTTGTGGCTGATAGATTCGGTAAATGCCCTGCTCAACTACATTCCCATCTTCTTTATTCTTTTCGGGTTGATCGCTGTCATGGAAGACAGCGGCTACATGCCGCGAATGGCATTTATCATGGACCGGCTTTTCAGCCGGTACGGCCTTCACGGCCAGTCCACCCTGCCCATGGTGCTTGGCGGCATTTATGTGGGCGGATGTGCCGTGCCAGGTGTCATGTCCTGCAAGGGGATCCCGGATGAGCGGTCCAGGCTGACCACCATTTTGATCATTCCCATGCTCAACTGCCTGGCCAAGGTCCCCCGTTATGTGCTGTTGATTAATATCTACTTTGCCGCCCACAAGGGTGTGGCCATGTTTTATATTTCCACCATCAGCCTTCTTAT
>NZ_JBFXHE010000182.1:0-8595 GCF_050177295.1 Desulfobacter sp. | reverse complement strand
CATCCAAAGGCTTTACAAACCGGGCATTGACCACGGTACTTTCAATGCCTTGGGCCGATAATAGTTCTGCTGCATCCATGGCATCATTCACGCAGCGGCCAATACCGATAATTAAAAGATCGTCGCCGGTGCGAAGCACCTTTGCTTTTCCGATATCAACGGCTTTGGCATTGTAATCAACGTCAACACCCTGGCCTGCCCCCCGGGGATAACGCAGGGCAATGGGGCCCTGGTGAGCCACAGCCGTCTGCATCATTCGCACCAATTCATTTTCATCCATGGGCGCCATAACGGTCATATTGGGAATGGACCGAAGATAGGAGAAATCAAACAGCCCGTGGTGGGTGGGCCCGTCTTCTCCGACAATGCCGCCACGGTCTATGGCAAAAATTACTGGATGGCTGTCAATACAGACATCATGAAGAATCTGGTCATAGGCGCGCTGCAAAAAGGTGGAATATATGGCCACAACGGGTTTTGCGCCCTTGGCGGCAAGGCCTGCGGCAAAGGTAACCGCATGCTGTTCGGCAATGCCGACATCAATAAACCTGTCGGCAAAGTGTTCGGCAAATTCCTTTAATCCCGTGCCTTCGGGCATGGCAGCCGTCACCGCCACAATGCACGGGTTTTGTTTTGCAAGCTCAATCATACATTTACCGAACACCGACGTGTAAGAGGGTGCGGCATTTTTTGACGCCGGACATTTTCCGGTATCTATAGCAAAAGCACCAACGCCATGAAAATAAACCGGATTTTTTTCAGCAGGCGCATATCCTTTGCCTTTTTTCGTGGTGACATGAAGCAGCACCGGCGAATCAGGATCTTTAATATTTGACAGAATATCAATGAGATGATCCAGATTATGGCCGTCAATAGGACCGAAGTAATCAAAATTAAAGGCCTCGAACAGCATGCCCGGTGTCACAAAGGTCTTAAAAGACTCCTCCCATCTTTTGGCCCATCCATACATGTCATCCCCGATCTTGGGCACGGATTTTAAAAACTGGCCAAACTGATTACGCATATTCTGCAGCGCCTTATGCGAAAAGGTCCGGGACAGGTAGGAAGACAAAGCGCCGACATTGGCGGAGATGGACATGTCGTTATCATTTAGTATAACGATGTATTTCTGCTGGAGATCGCCTGCATGGTTCAACCCTTCATAGGCAAGCCCTGCGGTCATGGAACCGTCACCAATGATTGAGACCACATTGGATTTGTCCTTCTTGAGCGCCTTGGCATAACACATGCCAAGCCCTGCAGAAATTGACGTGGAGGCGTGTCCTACAGTGAATGCGTCATAGGGACTTTCTTTGATTTTAACAAATCCTGAAATTCCCTTATATTTTCGAAGGGTGTCAAAGCTTCGGTGGCGCCCGGTTAAAAGCTTGTGCGCATAGGACTGGTGGCCTACATCCCAGATCAGGGTATCCTTGGGTAAATCAAATACGTAATGCAGGGCAATGGTCAGTTCTACGACGCCTAAACTTGATGCCAGGTGCCCGCCGTTTTTTGATACCACATCAATAATTCTGCCCCGGATCTCCCGGGCAACAGCCTCAAGTTCATGCCTTGGAATTCGTTTTAGATCATCAGGGCAGTTTATTTGGTCAAGATATTTCAACGCATACCTCTTATTTAGTACTCTCATCGGTTCCGGTTGATAATGTAAGCGGCAATGGCGCGCAACGGTTCGCTGTTTTTCTTGAATTCTTTTTCCCCGTAACTGTCTAAAGCTTCCAGGGCATCGGCTACAAGCTGCCTTGAAAAGGCTTTGGATTCTTCGAGGCCAAGGATGGCAGGAAAAGTCATTTTATCGTGCAGCGCATCGGTACCCGCAGCTTTACCCATGATTTTGGGATCGCCTATCACATTCAGGATGTCGTCCATCACCTGGAAGGCCAACCCGATATTTTGGGCATATGTGCCAAGGGCGTTTAAGGCATCTTGATCAGCCCCGGCACTGATAGCCCCTGATGCGACACTGACCTCTATCATGGCCCCGGTTTTATGCCGGTGAATTTTTTTTAAATGGGTCAGGACACCGGGGCTGTCTGAAGGCAAATTTTCCGGATTTTTTTCAGCCTGCATATCAAGCATCTGGCCTTCCACCATGCCGTTAATACCGGCAGCTGCAGATATTTTTTCCACCAGAATCAACCGGGTTTCGGCATCGGGGAAAACCTTGAAACAGGGCATAGGCGCGGCAAGGATATGAAATGCATGGGTTAAAAGCCCGTCTCCGGCCAGAATGGCGGTGGCTTCGGAGAATTGTTTATGGCAGGTAGGAACGCCTCTGCGCAGATCATCATCATCCATGCCCGGCAGATCATCATGGATCAGGGAATAGGTATGGATCATTTCAATGGCACAGGAAGCGGGCAGGGCAATAAGCGGATCTGCACCTAATGCATCGGCAGTTGCCAGCGCAAGGGCAGGGCGTACCCGTTTGCCGCCGGCCATTAAAGAGTGCATCATGGCCTGGACAAGCTCGCGTTGTCTGTCAAATTCATCAAAAACGGTTGTCAGTGCGTCATCAACCAGTTTTCGGTTCCGGGACAAATATCCGGAAAGATCAAAGGTCTTCATAGGTCTTCCTTAAAATCCGATACATCGGGCTTGCCGTCAGCATCCATGGTCAATTGGGTAATTTTCTGTTCGGTTTTATCTAAAATTTCAAGGCAGAAACGGCTATTGGCAATCCCTTCTTCATATTTTTTGACTGCCTTTTCCAATGTCAAATCACCGGATTCCATTTCTTTGACAATGATTTCAAGCTGTTTTAATGCTGATTCAAAGGTTTTCTTTGCCATATATTTTTTCCACCCGGGCATCCAGGCGTCCTTTAGATAAAATAATTTCAATTCCATCGTTCGTATTAAGCGTATCCGCATCCATCACAACATGACCATTTGACATACTGCGGGTGATGCTGTAACCGCGGTTCAACACCGCTGACGGATTTAAGGTCTCAAGTTTGGCACTTTGTTGATTTACCTGGGCTTTGCATTGTTTCAGGTAAGCATAAAAAAGATAATTCAGACTTTGCTGAAGATCCTTGACATCCTTTTGAAATCCCTGGGTGCGCGACAAGGGCAGGGTGCCTGAAAGCGCTCTTTTAAGCCAGTTGGTTCTTTCTCGCTGGTAATTAATATGATTTTTGACCAAAGATAAAGCCCTGGATTGCAAATCTTCGATGCGGAACCTGAAATCATCCACAATCCTGGCCGGACTTTTAAGTCGGGTGTGTAAATCGTTTATATACTCACGCAGTTGAAGAATGCGACGCTCAATCTTATTGTTTAAATCATTTTGTAATCCAAGGATTTGATGAACAATAGCAGCCTGGTCAGGCAAGGCCATCTGGGCAGCAGCCGATGGGGTAGGGGCCCGAAGATCGGCTACAAAGTCTGCAATGGTGAAATCAATTTCATGCCCAACACCCGAAATGACGGGGATTTCAGATTCGTAAACAGCCTTGGCCACGGTCTGGGTGTTAAATGCCCACAAATCTTCCAAGGACCCGCCGCCCCTGGCAATGATAATGAGGTCACAGGTTTTGACACTATTTGCAAGTTCAATGGCATGGGCAATCTCAAATTCTGCGGTGTCGCCTTGTACCTTGACGGGAATGATTTCAAGGGGAACGCTGGGACAGCGTTGTTTGGCCACCTGGATAATGTCACGCACCGCAGCACCCGTGCCCGAGGTAATCACATGGATGCCTGACGGCAAAAAAGGGATTTGCTTTTTGTGGGCAGTATCAAACCAGCCCATGGCCGCCAGTTTAGCTTTAAGCTGTTCAAAGTCTTGCTGAAGCGCACCTGTGCCTTCGGCTTCCATGTGCTCAAAAATGAGTTGGTAGGAGCCACGGGGCTCGTAAAGGGAGAGGCGCGCCATGCCTTTGACTTTCATCCCGTTTTCAGGGGTGAATTTTAAATGGCGTTTCTGTCCCTTAAAAATCACGCAGGAAATTACAGCAGCTTCGTCTTTTAATGAAAAATAGGAATGGCCTGAAGCCGGCGTTGAAAAATTTGAGATCTCACCGATGATCCATAAAAAAGGATACTGCTCCTCAAGCAGATTTTTTATCTGCCTTGTCAGCGTGCCTACGGTGAAAACCTTATGATTATCCTGTGTTGCCATTCCTTTCCTTATCCGAGGCGTATACGGCTTGTGCGCAAAGTTCGTACTTATAAAATAAATCATTTATAAAAGTCAATAAGCGCAAAACCATGAAAGACAGCGACGTCGACCCGTCAAAGATTTGGAAAATTAATCCCACAAACTGCGTACCATATTTCGGCTCAGGTCCAGATAGGCAACCTGCATCTGTGGATCATTACAGAAAACTTCCAGGGTGATGGTGTTGTCGTATGGGATTGATTTTAAGCAATCCACGGCCTGTTGCCAGTCTATGGTGCCTACGCCCAACGGGAGGTGATCGTCGTTTCGTGACCGGTTGTCGGAAAAGTGAACATGAACAAGGTGCTCCCCGAGCTCTTTGCAGAAGATCTGATGCCCATCCTTGCCGAAGTTGGTGTGTCCAAAGTCCAGATGCAGCTTCAGGCCGGATACCCGGGCGATCATTTCTTTAAAAACCGACACCCGGTCAAAGGGCGCTTTATAGTTTTCAAACGCCAGGGTAAGCCCATAGGTTGCGGCCATTTCAACAATGGGCGGTAACGCCTCTATCTGGAATGAGACCAATTGATCTCTCATGGCAGGCGGGCAAAAATAGCAGGGGTGGATGTTCATAACCCTTGCACCTAAACCGGAAAATATCCGTGCGCACCGCTCAAGTTCCTTTAAACAGGCATCCCTGATCACAGACACCGGGTATGCCCAGGGAAGGCAGGGATCGGTGTGGCCGATGATACCAAGTTCGCAGGTATCCAGAAGGGCTTTAAGTCGTTGAGTATCCACATCTGCGGCGTTGGGACCTTCTATAGTCAGATCCAGGAAGTCAAAACCGGCTTTACCGCATTGCTCGGCTTCTTCGTAAACCGATTTTAACGGGTTGTTCATTACACCTATCTTCATGGTGGCATCCTTTATTTCTTTGATCCTGTAAAAAAACACGAAGATCATGAAGGACACGAAGCACTGATATCTTCGTCTCCTTCATGGTAAAAAAGCAAACTTAGTAAAGTTTATACTTTCTGTGGGTAAATTGCGACAGCTTGAAATTAAAAATTAACCTGTTCAGACAAAGGGGGCTTATCATGGTAAGCTGGATATGTAATAATTAATGATTTACAATCCAATATCAGAGTAAACAAAAAATGTTCAAGCTGATTGGCTGAAAATCCGGTTCAACAAATAACAATTGGGGAGGTTCACAAATGAAATGGCTACAGTTTTTTACGCCCGCCAAATCAATGGATACCGCGCAGGCAAAGGCGTTTATTTCCACACAGCCGAGTGAGAAAACCACTATCCTTGATGTCCGTCAGCCCTCTGAATATGAGACGAGCCATATTCCGGGGGCAGTCCTTATCCCCCTGTCCGAGCTTTCAGACCGGCTGGAGGAACTTGACCCGGACAAGTCGACCCTGGTGTACTGTGCCATAGGCGGGCGCAGCCGGGTTGCTGCGCAGATGCTGGCAGGCAAGGGATTTAAAAAGGTAATTAATGTTTCCGGCGGTATAAAGGCATGGAAGTCGGAAATCGCCGTAGGGCCCCAGGATCTGGGTTTAGACTTGTTCTCTGGGAAAGAAGAGCCGGCAGAAGTGCTCAAGGTCGCCTACTCCCTGGAACAGGGGTTGAGAGAATTTTATCTTACTCTGGGCGAACAGACGACCAACAAAAAGGTGAAAGACCTGTTTGCAAAACTTTCTGAAATCGAGTTGAATCATCAAAAATCCATTTTTCAGGCCTATCTGGATATTGGTGGGGAAAATGTAAAGATGTCTCAAAAAGACTTTGAGGCTATGGTCGAAGTAAAATCCCTGGAGGGTGGTCTTTCCACGGAACAGTATCTTGAACTGTTCAGCCCGGACCTGGACAAGGAAACGGATGTGATCTCGTTGGCCATGTCTATTGAAGCACAGGCTCTGGATCTTTACCAGCGTGTCACAGTAAGAATAGACAACCCTGATTCAAGACAGATTGTTCAAAACATCGCCAATGAAGAAAAAGCCCACATAGAAAGCCTGGGAAAACTGATGGATACACTAAAAGGAACGAATTAATGAAAAAAAATTTGATTCTGATCGGCGGCGGACATGCCCACATGACGGCGCTTGAGAATATTTCCCGCTTTGTTGAAAAGGGGTATAAGGTTACCGTGATCGGTCCGTCCTTTTACCACTATTATTCCGGCATGGGACCGGGTATGCTGGGCGGGACATACACCCCGTCGGACATTCGTTTTGCCACCCGGGATGTTGTATGCAAACAAGGCGGTCTTTTTGTAAAGGATTATGTGACCCGGATTGACCCGGCGGCAAAAACGGTTCAAACCGCCGGCGGCCAAAGTTTGGCCTATGATGTGCTTTCCGTGAATGCAGGGTCCTATGTCTCCATGCAGGATGTGCCTGAAAATGCGGAAAATATTTATCCGGTCAAACCCATTGAAAAGCTTATGGAAGCGGCAGAAAAGCTCAAGATTCTTTTTAAACGTAAAAAAGCAGTGGTGACAATCGTTGGCGGCGGCCCCTCCTCGGCAGAAGTGGCAGGGAACATATGGCAACTGGCAAAAGAGACAAAGCAAAATATGCCGGAAATAAAAATTCTTGCCGGCAACCGGTTTATGGCCAGGTTTCCTGAAAGCGTCCGCTGCCGTGTAAGCAGTATTCTTAAAAAAAGGGGTATCCGGATTTTTGAAAACGGGTATGTAGAAAAAGTAACAGCCGAATCCGTTCTGATGGCTTCGGGCGAATCGCTCTCCACTGATTTTACTTTTCTTGCCTCGGGTGTGAAACCGTCAAAAATTTTTGAAGCATCCGGCCTGCCGGTTGGTCCGGATAAGGGTATGCTGGTAAACAGATACCTGCAAAGCGTGAAGTATCCGGATATTTTCGGCGGCGGGGATTGTATCAGTTTTAAGGATCGACCGTTAGACAAGGTCGGCGTATACGCGGTCCGGCAAAATCCGGTGCTGCTGAACAACCTGTTTGCCCGGCTTGAAGGCACTCCGCTGCAGGGGTTTAATCCTGGACCGGAGTACCTGTTAATTTTTAACCTTGGCGCAAACCACGGCGTGTTGAAAAAAAGAGGGATCGTGTTCAGCGGGAAAACCGCATTTTGGATCAAAGACTATATTGACACAAAATTCATGAAAAAATTTCAAGCCATTGAAAAAACGCTTTAACGCTGGGGCCTCTTGCATATAAAATATTTCTGCAAGAGGCTCTATCAAAAACATAATTCTGAAGTACCGGGAAACGGTTCCCGGCGAAGGGAAAAGACGGGGTCATGAAAAAAATTCCTTATGCTGTGGGCAATTTTGAGCAAATAATCAATGACGGCTATCATTATGTGGACAAAACCCGTTACATAGCCGAACTTGAAAACTGGCAGGTCGCGGTTTTTCTGCGGCCCCGGCGGTTTGGGAAAAGCCTTTGGTGTTCCACCCTGGAATGTTATTACGATATCAACCGGAAAGACAAATTTGACGCTCTTTTTAACGACACCTGGATCGGACACAATCCCACGCCGCTGAAAAACAGCTTTATGGTGCTTAGAATAAATTTTTCCGTGGTGTCAGTGAAACCCGACATCAGCTATATAGAAGACAGTTTTACTTTTACCCAGGGTGTGACAATAAAATCTTTTTTATTAAATTATAAGAAATATTTTGAAAAACTGTCGGATATCCTTACCTTGTTCTGGCGCCAGAGGCGCCGGGACAAGGTACTGGACGCAGTCAGCACCGCGATTCACGGCGGCGGAGCCGCCGTGAACGCCCGGCATCAGTGGGCGCGCGCTTTTTGCGATCCACTGAATGCCGCTTGTTGTTTTCAGCTTGTAGCTATTGACTCAATTTGGAACTGACAATTCGGTTGAGGCTCACGCCTGACTCAGCAGCTTGAATAGCCAATTTCCTATGAACATCAGGAGGCACACGGACCATAAATTTCCCACTAAAATTTTTTATTGCTATTGGTTCAGGAATAGCCTCTGAATTATTGGCCATATCTGATAATACATCAGCTACAAGCTTGCGAATTCCTTTTAAAGATCTTTCTGGACTATCAGCCAACCAACTTAAGCTTGGAAACTCAGCACACAAACCAATATACTCATTATCATCTTCAGACCATGTAACACGGTATTTATACTTATCATTTTTTTGTGCCATGGCTAACCTCCATTTTTTCAATAGCCAAAAGCACCTGTTTGACTTGATATGCTTTGGCCTTTCCTTTATCATTCTGAATATTTACCCTTGGATCCCCTTACCAAGGCGTCTTATAAACTCGATGACTGCTTTTCTTTTGTCGTGGCTCACCAAAATAATTCATAATCTGGGTAGAGTAGAGCACTGATTCGGCGGGTTTCTTCAGCCCTTTTTATATTCGAGACGCCTTGCCGCACGCGGCTACTACGTGTTCCAAAGGCCTTGCATCCTCAATGCTCCCTCATCAAACC
>NZ_JBFXHE010000181.1:0-8598 GCF_050177295.1 Desulfobacter sp. | reverse complement strand
GAGGATACCGATGCTCTGGCCCACATCCCTTAAAAATACCCCCAAAGATGCCAGAATCCAGGAAAACCCAATGGTCAGGACAACAAGGGGCAGCAATACCAGAGGGATGAAGACAAGGGTCCAGTGCAAAAATCCGTTGAAGACGGCAAAGGCCGTCAAAAGAACCCCCATGCTGATAATGCAGTGAAACAGGGCTGCAAACATGGCCACCACCGGTAGTATCTCAATGGGAAACCGTACTTTTTTAACATAATTAACATTGGCGACAATCAACCCTGGTGCACGGTTAATGACTTCGTTAAAAAGATTCAGCACGATCAGGCCTGCAAACAGCAGCACTGCGAACTGGGTCTTGCTCTCATTCCCGCCCATTCCGCCCCATCGGGCCTTGAAGATCTCGGAAAAGACAAAGGTATAAATTGTGAGCATAAACACCGGAATGATAAAAGACCATGCCACCCCCAATGCAGAGCCTTTGTAACGGCCAATGACCTCCCGGGTAGCCATCTGCAGGATAAGCCCACGGTTTTGCAAAAGACTTTTACCCAGGGCTGAAAGGGAGGTTGTCTCGGGAGAATGGGGGTCGCAGCCCTGGTCCGAGGATTCTGTCATAAGTGATACTCCTTTGCGCATTTTGATGGGAAATACCAAACCCAACCAAAATGGGGCTTATACAAAAATTCCTTTTAAATAGCAATGAAAATCCAATTTTAGAAGTTCTTTCAATACGTTCTTGTGTCTTTTTTTATGGGATTATGGATTATATGGGTGGGAACTATTTTCTCTTGTGATTTCTGGCAAAAAAGATATTAATGGGTTCCAAATTGAACAAATGCGCGGACAAAAAGGTATATTCATGATCATCGGAAACGGACAATTGGCAAAAACATTCAAAGAAGACAGGTGCTTTTTTGATGATGTGGTGATTTTTGCAAGTGGGGTTACCAACTCCGATTGCAGGGATGATCAAGAGTTCAATCGGGAAAAAAAACTGCTTGAAAAAACCTTGGTTGAAAATAATGATAAAAGATTTGTATATTTCAGCAGTTGTGCTTTATCGGCAGAAGATTATGAAAAAAACGAATATTATCAGCATAAGCAGCACATGGAAGAGATCATAAGTGCAAATTCAAATAACTACCTGATCTTCAGAATTCCCCAACTTTTCGGAAATCTGATCAGTCATAAAACAATCATCAACTTTTTTTACAAATCCATCCAGCAGCAGCAGCAATTTACTATTTTTGCTGAAGCCTATCGGTATGTTATTGAGATAAATGATGTAAAGAAACTGGTCAAAGCATATCTTGAATTTTCAAACCAATGCAAAATCGTAGACCTGGCAAATCCTTATCGGTATAAGGTTTTTGATATTGTGAAAATATTGGAAAAACTGCTTAAAAAAAAAGCCATATATAGTATCCTTGAAAAAGAGGATCAGTACAGGCTTGATTTCTCGGAGATGGAAGATTTTATTAAAGCTCATTCCATCCATATGGCATTCGGGCCAGATTATTTATTTAACAAATTAAAAGAAAAGATAAAGTAAAAATCGTAATGATAAAAAATATTTTTTTAAGATTGCCGGGTATTGTGCTGAGACTTGGGTACATTCTTTACAAAGAAGGCCCACGCGCTGTCCTGTCAAAGATCAGGTCAAAGACAGGAAGAACAAAACAAGGCAAACAAAAATATGAAAAAGATAAAGAGACCGTCATACTGGTGAGTCATGAGTCATCGGCTACCGGCGCTCCGCTTTTGGGCCTAAATATTGCCCGGTCTTTAAATGAAAAATTTAATGTTATCAATATCGTACTCAGAAAATCCCATATCCATGGAATGTTTTTTGAAGACGCATTTTTAGTGATTGATGGTATGGGCATCCATATTCCTTTTGTCTTAAAATATCTATTCAAAACCTGTGTTAAAAAATATAATGTTAACTGCGTGATCTGCAATTCTGTGGTTACCTTTCCTGCTCTTAAAGCAGCAAATGAAGTCGGCATCCCCACCCTTTCTTTGGTTCATGAATTTGCAGAATATACAAAACCCGAAACCAGAATGCGTGACACCCTGTATCATGCCAACAAAGTTGTACTGCCTGCAACCATCATCAAAACCTCCATATTGGAACAATTAAACCAGACCTTTAATATAACCAAGCCTCCCATGAATATCGCTTTGCTGGCCCAGGGGAAATTAAAGTTTTTACCTGAATCCTACGGAGAAGATAGTACCCCAAAAGCGCTTTGTGAGAAGCTCAACATAGATAAAGATACAAAAGTGATCGTGGGTTCCGGTTATGTGGACATCAGAAAAGGGGTTGATCTTTTTTTATATACGGCCAGATACATAAAAAATCACTATAAGGGTAAATTAAAATTTGTCTGGGTGGGTGACGGATATAAGCCTGAGATTGATTTTACCTATTGTTTATGGCTTGAAAGGGAGATTAAATATTTAGGACTTGAATCGGATTTTGCTTTTTTGGCCCATCAAAAAAACCTTGATGCCATATTCTCTGTATCAGATATATTTTGCCTGACCTCACGGATGGATCCGTTTCCCAACGTGGTTATTGATGCCATGGAAGCAGATTTGCCCATTGCCTGTTTTAATGACACCACAGGATCAGTAGAATTTTTAAATAACAACAATGCAGAATCCGTCATTGCGGATTACCTGGATGTGCATGGCTTGGGTAAAATGATATCAGCCTATCTCAAGGGAGATATAAAAAGGGGAGTCAATCAAAAAATTGTCAAAGAGAAGTTAGATTTTGACATTTATATGGCCCGCCTGTTTGAGCTTATGGATGAGGTTGCTTTGGACCAGAAAGAGACTTTGGAAATCTTTGAAACCCTGAAAAAAAGCGATTCTATTGATATCAGGTTTTTCAGCCATGTCAAGAATAGGGATAAGTCACTTTTAAATTACATTAATATCTATAAAAAAAACCTCCTCCAACAAACCCATAATTTTAACCCCAGACCGGGCTTTTCAAATTTAAAATGGATGAAGGACAATCATAAAGAAAACAGTGTGCCTCTATTCAAGGCCTTGAAAAATAATACGTTAGCCACACACCAATGCAAGATTATCCCTTTTGAGCCCAAGGCTGGTATCTCATACCGGTATGCGGTTCACCTGCACCTTTTTTATGAAGATATTGGCAAAGAATTCTGCCGCTATTTTAAGAACCTGCCTGGCAAATTTGATCTGTTTATCACTGTGGTTGATGAAACCATCAGGGACAGAGTGTATCAGGCGTTTAAAGACTGTAATGCCAAGCATATTGAGGTTATTGTTGTTGAAAATATCGGCAGGGATATGGGGCCTTTGATATTTGATCTGAAGAAAAAAATATTAAAAGGCAATTATGAGGTTATCGGTCATTTTCACTCTAAAAAGTCACTTGATACGGATGCTGATATGGGTAACAGGTGGAGAAGATACCTGCTTGATAATCTTATCGGTACAAAGGATGATGCAAAGAGTGTATTAAGCCTGTTCAGTGATCCCAAAACCGGGCTGGTATTTCCTGACGATATGCATTATGTGGATATGGGAAAAAATAAAGACTTTATGGATGAACTGTGTAAGATGACAGGTATGAACCCCATTGAGGAAACACCTGTTTTCCCGGTGGGCAATATGTTCTGGGCAAGGACAGATTCCATAAAACAGCTGTTTGAACTTGATAAAGAAGCAATATTGGAAAAAGAGCCCCTTCCTTATGACGGCAGTTTTATGCATGCACTGGAGAGGTTCACCCCAAGCCTGGTTCAAAAAAATAAATTTACATATACAACCGTATATAAAAAAGGCACCAGATGGTAATTATTTTATCCCATACACCGGAACTTCAGCAATTCTCAGTGAATTTCAGAGTCCTTGATTTTAAAGGGAACCAAACATTTGAACTAAACCAGTGCCGCAGCATGAGCCAAAGATTTTATCTTGCCTAAGACCCAGTGAATGTTTTATAAACAGAAAATTTTTAATGGATATCAATAGGGTATTCTCCGGCAGGTTTTTGGGATGTCGGAAAATGATTTTTGTCCTGATTGTATCGGAACCAGCTCAGTAGCGGGGGGGGGATATCGTTTGAAACGAATCATAGTTATTTGCCTGTTTTTTGGAGTAATTGGTAGTTTGCCCGGGATGTGCCATGCCGGAACGGTGATGAACCTGTCAAAATGTCTGGAATACGGACTTGAAAACAGCCCGTCAGTAAAAGAGGCGGATTATGCGGTAGATGCCATGGAAGAGGGACGAAAGGCGGCCCGGGCGGATTTTATCCCCTCCCTGTCCTCTTCCTACGCTTTCAACCGGATTGAAAACGAAAGTTCCAAGTACGGCTACACCCCTGATACCGACTATCTGAACCAGTATATCCGGAATTTTTCAGTGACCCTTTCCCAGGTGCTGTACGCCGGTAACCGGGTGATCAACAATTACCAAAAGGCAAAACTGGATATCGAACGTAAAGAGGCAGACCGCAGGCTGGTCCGGCTGGAACTCTCCTATAATATCCAGGCCACATTTTTCCAGCTCATGGGCGCGAAACAGGATGTCCGCGTGGCTGAAGACTCAGTAACGCGCCTTGAAGAAGGGGAAAAGTCCGCCAAAGCCTACCTGGAAAAATCCCTGACTTCCTATGCGGAAGTCCTCAGTGCCCAGGTAGACCTGGCAGACGCCCGGCAGCAGTTGAGCCAGGCAATGAACAATGTGAACCGCAAGCGGGTGGCCTTGTTTTCCCTCATGAACCATCCGATATCCGGGGATGTGACCTTCGAGGGCGGGCTGGCCTTTTTCGGGGATGATAATCCTTCAGAATTTGAAAACTGCTGGGAGGTGGCCAGGGCAAACCGGCCTGACCTGGAAAGCCTGGCCAAGCAGGTGGCCATGAAGGAAAAAGACGCATCGGCCTCCCTGGGGGCCTATCTGCCCTTGGTCAGAATGAACCTGGGGTACAACGACATGAACCGGGACTATGATTCTATGTCAACCATTTCTTATGACCGGGACCAGAGAAACCGCTACTGGAGTGCCGGGGTGACCTGTTCCTGGGATATTTTTGACGGCGGCAGAAACTGGTACAACAGGAGTGCGAGCCTCAAGGAGGCTCAGCAGGTAAGCGAGAAGATCCAGCAGACCCAGCTGTCCATAAAGGAGGGGATCCGCAAGGCCCTTTTTTCCATAACAGAGGCCAAACTCCGGACCAAGGTGACCCAAAGGGCGGTGGATGCGGCAGAAGAGGGATACCAGGTTGAAAAACACAGACTCGAGGCAGGGCTGGCCACCTTTTCCAACCTTCTGGACGCCCAGTTCCGTCTGACCCGCGCCCAGAGCAACTATACCAAGGCAATGCTGGATTACCAGATGGGCCGGGCCGAGCTTGAATTCATGATGGGTGAGTCCGAAGAATAGGCGGCCCATGGCTTCCGAGACCATAGGGATTCTCCTGGGAGTCTATAACGGGACCCGGTTTATTGAAACCCAGATTCAAAGTTATCTGGGGCAGTCCCATGCCGACTGGCTGGTCCTGGCGCGTAATGACGGTTCAACCGACGACTCCGGCCGAATCCTGGCGCAGCATGCCCGCAACGACAGCCGGTTTCATGTTATGACGGATGACGGGAAAAATCTCGGGGTGATCCGGAATTTCTCTGCACTGATGGGGGCGGCCCTGGATACGGATTGCCGGTATTTCGCCTTCTCGGATCAGGATGACTTCTGGCATCCGGATAAACTTTCACGCCAGCTTCAGTGTATTCAGGATGCGGAAAAAGTCTCTCCGGGCAGCCCGGTCCTGGTCCATTCCGATGCCATGGTTGCAGATGCGCATTTGAAGGAGATCTCCCCCTCGTTCATGTCCTATCAGGGGATTGGACATCAAACGTCGGATCCCCTGAAGAATCTCCTGGTTCAGAATTTTGTCACCGGATGTACGGTGATGGTGAACCGCCGGCTGCTGGCGCTCGCATACCCTGTGCCCGGCACCGTGTTGATGCACGACTGGTGGCTGGCGCTCTGGGCAGCAGCCCTGGGACGGATTGAATTCATTGCCCGGCCCCTGATCCACTATCGCCAGCATGAAAACAACCAAATCGGGGCCAAGTCCATTGCCCGGCACCTGAATCCTTTTACAGGACGCTGGTTTCATCTCTGGAACTCCGGCCGGCGGTATCTGGCACAGTCCGTGACCCAGGCAGGTGATTTAGCCCGGCGCATGGAGGAACAGGATCTCAAGAGCCGCGACTTTGAACTTATCAGGGCCTATGCATCTCTTCTGGATCTGACCCCACTGCAGCGTATCCGGTTCCTGACCCGCCAGGGGATCGTTCCCCAGACCCTGTTGCGCCGCTGTCTGATGATCTCCAGGCTTTTCTTCATATGAGATCGGCAACCCAGCAGCCCGCTGCTTTGATTTAGGCCCAGGGTATGATATACGGTTACATCTGTCGTACAATGTGCAGATCATGAAATTCACAAGTGGATTATAACTATATGGAAACGATTCTGGTCACAGGCGGTTCCGGGTTTATCGGAACCAATTTTATTAAATTTGTCATGGAAAATCATCCCCGGTGGGCGGTGGTTAATCTGGACGCGCTCACCTATGCGGGAAATCCCGAAAACCACAGGGAACTGGAAAGGGATGACCGCTATACCTTTGTCCAGGGGAATATCGCGGATGCAGGCCTTCTGGAAAAACTCTTTGCGGCGCACCGCTTTTCAGGGGTGTTCCACTTTGCGGCGGAGACCCATGTGGACCGGTCCATTACCGGGCCGGAAGTTTTTTTAAACACCAATATCATAGGAACCTTCAAACTTCTGGAGGCAAGCCTTGCCCATGTCCGGTCCGTACCGGACGCCCCGTTCCGGTTCCTCCACGTCTCCACGGATGAGGTTTACGGCAGCCTGGGGTTTAAAGACCCGGCCTTTACGGAAACCACCCCTTATGATCCGTCAAGTCCCTATTCCGCGTCCAAGGCGTCCTCAGACCATTTTGTCAAGGCCTTTCACAGGACCTACGGCCTGGATGTGGTGGTGACCAACTGCTCCAATAACTACGGCCCGTATCAGTTTCCGGAAAAACTGATCCCCCTGGTCATTCTCAATATCCTGGACAACAAGCCCCTCCCGGTATATGGCAAAGGGGAGAATATCCGGGACTGGCTCTACGTGAAAGACCATTGCGACGCCCTGGTTCGGGTGTTTCTCAAAGGCACCTCCGGCGGAACCTATAACATCGGCGGCGGAGAGGAGAAAAACAACCTGGCGGTGGTCCGGGCCATCTGTGATCTAGTGGACAAAAGAACCGGCCGGAAAAGCAGCAGCCGTGAGTTGATCTCCTATGTTCAGGACCGGCCGGGCCATGATCTCAGGTACGCGATTGACTGCGCCAAGGCAGAACGCAGTGTGGGATTTAAGGCCCAGTATTCTTTTGAACAGGCATTAGCCGCCACCATAGACTGGTATCTGGATCATATGGACTGGGTCCGCTCGGTTCAGACCGGAGCGTACAGAAAATGGATTGAAACCCAGTACACCACCCGGGGGGTAAAATAATGAAAGGGATTATACTGGCCGGGGGATCCGGCACCCGGCTCTATCCGGTCACAAAGGTGACCAGCAAGCAGCTGCTGCCGGTATATGACAAGCCCATGATCTTCTATCCCCTGTCCGTCCTCATGCTGGCAGGGATAAGGGATATCCTGGTGATTTCAACACCGGCAGACCTGCCTAGATTCAGGGCGCTTCTGGAAGACGGATCACAGTGGGGGATCAATCTCTCCTACAAAGTCCAGCCCGAGCCGGGAGGTCTGGCCCAGGCCTTTCTCATCGGTGAGGCATTTATCGGCTCGGACAATGTCTGCCTGATCCTGGGGGATAACCTCTTTCACGGCCATGGCCTTTCAGAGCGTTTTCAGCGGGCTGCAGCCCGGAAAACCGGGGGAACAGTGTTCGGTTACCAGGTCAAGGATCCGGAACGGTACGGTGTGGTCTCATTTGACGAGGCCGGAAAAGCTGTGGATATTGAGGAGAAGCCCGAATGCCCCAAATCAAGCTATGCAGTCACAGGACTTTATTTTTACGACAATGATGTCATTAAAATCGCCAGGGGGTTGACGCCTTCCCCCAGGGGAGAACTGGAGATTACCGACGTGAACATGGCTTACCTGGAAAAAGGGAACCTTCACGTGGAAATCATGGGGCGGGGGACGGCCTGGCTGGACACCGGCACCCATGAGTCGCTTCTTGAGGCCTCTTCGTTTATCGAGACCATGGAGAAACGCCAGGGGTTGAAAGTGGCTTGCCTTGAGGAAATTGCCTACCGTATGGGGTATATTGACCAGGATCAGGTTCTGGCCATGGCCGAGCACTACAGCAAAACCGATTACGGAACCTATCTGAAGAACCTGTTCCGAAACCATCAAACCAGTTGAATAGGAAGGTGATAGCGATGTCTGCAGAAAAAAAAGCGACCCTGCTTTCGGCCGGGGGGGGGGCATGAAGGTGCTGATCGTGGGGAGCAACGGCCAGCTGGGCTGGGAGCTTCAGAGAACAATTCCCCAGGGCATGGACATT
>NZ_JBFXHE010000180.1:0-8612 GCF_050177295.1 Desulfobacter sp. | reverse complement strand
GGCAAAATCCTGCCCGCCCACCAATGCATGAAACGCTCCATCCAGCTCCATCCGGGCAATCACACCTGGTACGGCAACCTGGCAATTATCCTGGACCATATGCGAAGACCGGAGGAAGCTGCTGAAATGAGGGAAAAGGAAAAAAAGATTTCAAGACGAAATGGTTACATTCCCAACCCCGATCCTGTATAAATCCAATAAAAAGGCAAACAAATATGAGCAATCTGAATTTTTCCGGCAGCAACATCTCCATGCGGCCGGCAAATCCGAACGACAGCATATTTATCGAAGAATTGTTTCGTTCCACCCGGGATGCACTGCGCCTGGCCGACAATGACCCCGAATATGTGGAAGAGATTATCGGCCACCAGTTTAACTTCCAGACCCTGGGATACGGGGCCAACTATCCCAACGCCCTCACCTTTATCATTGAGCACCACCGGGAGAGAATCGGCAGGGCGGTCGTGGATTTCGGCCACAACAGCGTGCATCTGCTGGATATTGCATTTATTCCCGTTGCCAGGGGAAAAGGGTTCGGCAAAACCGTTCTGCAGTCCATGCAGGAGGCGGCGAAAAAAATCTGTGCACCCATGACCCTTATCGTGGACCAGGCCAACACAATGGCCAGGCACCTTTATCTGAGCCTGGGATTTGTGGTGGAGTCGGTGCACCCGCCCTCGGAATTGATGATCTGGTATCCGCCTGTGAGTCAACGGCCCCTCGGCTGAAGACCGGGAGGCTTGAGATGAGTTTCAACTATTGCAACCCCTCCATGTAAAATTAATTTTTTCAGATTTAAGATGAGCGGGTGAGCACCCTATTTCAAAAACCTCTGTGGATGATGAATACCCGGAAGTGACTCAGGCTGATTTTGACAGAGCCGTTCTTCGTCAGGGACTAAAGCCAGTAGAAAAAAAACAGCGAATTACCATCATGCTGGATGCCGGGGTTATTGGTTATTTCAAATCAAAAGCAGGAAAAAAGGGATACCAAACCCTTATTAATGAAAGTTTAAAAAAGGTAATTGCTGAAGACCAAGCGGATCAACCGAGCCTTGAGAGTATTTTACGAAAGGTTATCCGGGAAGAATTAGCAAAAGCGTCTGCATGATTTAACCCTTTCCCCGGGATAAAAACCGGCTGATCAGTGGTTTTGAACGGGTGGCCTGGACCGTTTTTCCGGGGATTTTTTAATCAGGATTATTGCAGGGGATGACTATTTATACTTGGTTGGTATACATGCAGCAGATACATTCGATTTCAACCAACAGGTTGCTCCGGCATATATCCGCCTTTACGAATAGTATGGGTATATTTCCGAAAAACTTGCGGCAAATCTCTTTCACTACCGGGAAGTCTGCCTCCTGCTTGATATAGACTGTGGAGTATTGTATGGATTCCCCGATTTTCACGGGTGATGCCAGCCCGTGTTTTATGGCGTTTTGCAGCAGCAGGCTGTGAATGTTTTTGATGGTTTGGTGGGTTTGGCCTGCAATATCATTCTCACACACCGTTTTCGCGTCCAGGATGCTGGCCGTACCTGAAACAAAGATCATGGCTGACTTTTTTGAGAGCAGGCACATTCCCCTTGAAAACAGAGGAGGTTCAATGCTTTCCTGCTGGGGATATTCATAGGCCGGGACCTGGTATCCATTTTCCATGGCATAGGCTGAAACCGGGGCGTTGGATCTAAATGCAACGGCGGATGTTTGTACGCGAGCATTATCACACCCGATTCCCGTGCTGGCGGGAAAAAAAGCAACAGGATGATCGGGATTTGATTGTTTTGTAAATATCTCTTTACGGTATTTGTTAAAAATTTGATACCTTTCTTTTTGATTGGAATATCCGGTGATTTGGGGAATATAATACCAGGTGTGCAAAAGATCGTGAAAATTGAAACCAAAATGTTCCAGGTTGTTGAAAAGTGCCGTTAAAGACCGTTCAGCGGATTTTTCACACGCTGTTTCATCAGCCTCAATGGTTGTTGTTTCTCCGGCGTCAATATCCTGGGCAATAAAGAGCCATTGGTTGCCGTTTTTCAATTCAACGGCCATGCAATTATTGTTATGGGTCGTTCTTGCGGGTATTTCGGTGATATACCAAACTAATGCCAATACGCCATACACACCCAAAGGCGGCTGGACAACGATGGTAACCGGGATTGCAGACAGCTTTTCATGGGCCTTGACGGTATGCCTGAGAGTCGTCTTCGCCTCCCTGGACGGCACAAAGCAGGTCATTTTCACAGGCAAGGCAGGTTCTCTCCCATTTGCTTCACAGGAGAGGACAACCTCTGAGGATAAAGTTTCCGACTCTTTGGTTTGAATCAATTTGACGAGGATGGGGTGACCATATCCTTCTAAGAATATCTCTTGCAGCTTCATATTTTGAATAATACCGGAATTTGGATAGCGTCTTTTTTTTGTCATAAATTTTGAGGAGAATAATCCGGGAATTGGTAGTTTGTCAAGTTGCGTTTCTCTATGATTAAGGGATGCAGACTGCTTTCTTATTTTTTATGGTAATGACCTTTTCATCAATCTCCCATTTTTTAAGGATTTTTTTCAAGTTCAGGCGTTTCCAGGCCCTGTGGTAAGTTTCACTATGTTTTTCCCAGGCCCCGGGGTGGGGTATGTCTATCGTACGGGATTACCCCTCAATCCACCTGCGCTTCCAGGCGTGGTACTCCAAAGGCCCACGCGGTAGCGCACAAAGTTGCTTTCGCGGACGCTATTGAATGGGTATTGAAATTCATAAGTTTATCCTGCACAATGCCCCCATGATTTCCACGGACTACATTGAGGTTGCTGTTACCCTGCCTGTGAACCAGACTTTTGTTTACGCGATTCCCGGTAGGTTCCGGGCTGATGCCTGTCCCGGCATGCGTGTGCTGGTCCCCTTTGGACGGCGCAGGGTCACCGGCTATATCCTGGCGGGAAAAACGGAAAGCGGGCCATATAAGACCAAAGATGTGCTGGATCTTCTGGATGACCATCCCCTGTTTCCCGAATCTGACATTGATTTTTTCAAATGGGTGGCAGGGTATTATATCTATCCTTTGGGGGACACGATTAAAGCGGCAATGCCCGCCGGTCTGGACTGTCTGGATGTCTCCCGGGCCTTTGTCACGGGCAAGGGCGCCCAGGCCCTTGAATCCGGGGACCTGTCCCGTGAAGAAGCCAGGGTCCTGGGCCTGGCTGCTGAAAAGGACGGGGTCTCTTTAAAATCCCTTTCCCGCCGGGATCCTGCCGGAGCTGCGGTCCTGCGCCGGCTTGAAAAAAAAGACCTGGTCCAGGTGACCGCCGTGCTCCAGAAGGAAACCGCAGGGATTAAAACCGAAAAATTTATCTCCCTGTCCGGGCAAACACCGGCGCACTCGATCCGGATGTCAGCCAAACGTCAGAAAATCCTTGCCATTGTCCGGGAGGCAGGGGAGGTTTCCCTGACCGGTCTTAAACGGCAGGTGCCCACAGCACCGACTCTGATCAAACCCATGGCCGAAGCCGGGTGGCTGAACGTGTCCAGCCGCCGGGTATTCAGAGATCCTTTTGGAGACCCGGTGACACCGGATACCCCGCCTGAACTTACCGGTGAACAGGCTGCCGTTGTCAAAGAGATCCAGGACCGCCGCGATGTGTTCTCCCCCTGTCTGCTGGTGGGCGTGACCGGGTCCGGTAAGACCGAGGTGTACATGCGCCTGGTGGCGGATGCTGTGGAAAAGGGCAGGGGAGCCATTGTACTGGTGCCGGAAATTGCCCTGATTTCCCAGACCGAGCGGCGTTTCAGAGCAAGGTTCGGTGAAAGAATTGCCGTGATTCATTCCATGTTGTCCCAGGGCGAGCGCCTGGATCAGTGGCGGAAAATCGGCCTTGGCAAGGTCCATATCGTCATCGGGGCCCGGTCTGCGATTTTTGCGCCAATCCGGGATCTCGGCCTCATCATTGTGGATGAGGAACATGACTATTCCTATAAACAGGAATCAGGCCTGCGCTATAATGCCCGGGATCTTGCCGTGGTCCGGGCAAAAATGCACAATTGTCCTGTGGTGCTGGGCTCTGCCACGCCTTCGGTGCAGTCCTGCCTGAACGTGGTGTCGGAAAAATTTTTTAAACTGGAACTGACCCGGCGGGTGAACAGCCAGAGGTTGCCGGACATCACCCTGGTGGATATGAAAAAGTACCAGGGAACCTGGGGAACAGACAGCATCATTACCCCGGAGCTTGGCCGGGCCATCCGTTCCTGCCTGGAAAAGGGTAACCAGGCCCTGATCTTTTTAAACCGCCGGGGGTTCTCCACTTTCCCCGTATGTGCCTCCTGCGGCAAAACCCTGGGCTGTCCCCATTGTGATGTGACCATGACCCTGCACAAGGGCGCAGATCATTATAAGTGCCATTTGTGTGGTCATGTCCTGAATTCCGGCATTCGCTGTCCTGACTGTGGCACCGGGAAAATCAGGAATTTCGGGTTTGGTACGGAAAAGATTGAATCCATGCTGAAAACCCTGTTTCCCGATGCCCGGGTGGCCCGGATGGACCAGGACTCCACAGCCAGGAAAGGCAGCACCCTGGCAATTCTGCGCCAGATCCGCAACCGTACCGTGGATATTATCGTGGGCACCCAGATGCTGGCCAAGGGCCATGATTTCCCGGCCATTACCCTGGTGGGGGTGATCTGTGCGGATTTAAGCCTGAGCCTGCCCGATTTCAGGGCAAGTGAACGCACCTTCCAGCTGCTGGCCCAGGTGGCTGGCCGGGCCGGCAGGGGAGAGGCGCCGGGCCGGGTGATCATGCAGACCTTCAGTCCGGATCACTTTACCATTAAAGCGGCCCGCAACCAGGATTACATTGAATTTTTCAACCAGGAGATCCCCTTTAGAAAGGCCCTGATGTATCCGCCGTTTTCCCGGATGATCCAGCTCAAGATTTCAGGAAAAAATGCAGACAGGACAAGGGACCATGCCCGGCTTGCCGCAGACCTTCTTGAACGGCTCAATACCCGGGAACCCAAAGCCCGTATCCTGGGGCCCATTGAAGCGGCCATCCAGAAGATTTCCTCCCGGTACAGGTGGCAGATTCTTATCAAAGGTGTTTCATCGGGCAATCTGAGCAGAATGGTATCGGCCATGGTTCAGGACCCGGCCATCCACAAGGTGAAATCCGTCTCCATTGCCATAGATGTGGATCCCTATTCCCTGCTTTAATCAGGATAGGGGCCTTTCCCATGCGCATTACCCATTCCACGCCAGGTTAAATTCGTGTATAGTAAAATTTAATTTTAAATTATCGCCCTTCGGCGGGCTTTATTTTTCCCCAAAATGGAAATTCATATATTTTCCCCAAAATGGAAATTCATATACTATTAAATTACGCCTGATGAGCTGCATATTCATCCAAAAGACGGCGTATCATCTTTTGGTATTGGGTATTGTGCTTTTTTGCTTCTTTTTTAAAAAAATCTACACTTACTTTGCTAAGTGCAATGGTGACCTTGACGGTTTCGTCTTTTAAAACCAACTCTTCAGGAGAAGGAAGAAAATCAGAAACGATTTTTACCTCTCCCATTGGCTCATCAGTATATTCCATTTTCTGTTTCATAGATCTTTTTACCTTTCCGCCAGTAACCAGCGCCAAATATTCTGATTTTGTTTAAGCGGTATGTAAATCTTACAGTAAGGATTTCTCCGGAAACTTTGCCTAAGCAATAGAATCGTTCCTCTTCAGTGCTATGATTCAAGTCTTTTAAAATGATACGATTGTGGTCTAAAAAAGCCAATTGAGATAGTGCAAATGACACACCGTGTTTCTTTTGGTTGATTTTGTCCTTATTGTCATCCCACTCAAAATTTGAATCATTAATCATGTTGATGATGGTAGATCCATTCTTTTTGAATGTCAATATAATTATATGGCTAAATATATGGAATCAAGGCCGGGTTCTTAAGTCCAGGGTATGTGGAAACCTCGGGTTTAAGGGTTCATGAGGTATCAGGTTCATGGGGCCGGGGGTGTGGCCGATATCCCTGAACCGGGAAATTCGCCGGCCTTCTGCTTCCAGGGAATTAATCGGAAAGGTGTCGTAATTCCGGCCCCCCGGATGGGCTGCATGATAGGTGCATCCGCCCACGGATCGCATGTTCCAGGTATCCATCAGGTCAAAGATCAGCGGGGTATGCACGCCAATGGTGGGGTGCAGGCAGGACGGGGGCTGCCAGGCCCGGTACCGGATGCCGGCCACAAACCGGGTATTTATGTCTGTGGGATGTAAGGGCAGGGGCCGTCCATTGCAAAGCACCTGGTAGCGGACATCTGCCATACCGCTCACCTTGATCTGGATGCGCTCCAGCGATGAGTCCACATACCTGGCTGTACCGCCGCCGCCGGGCTCTTCACCCAGAACATGCCAGGGTTCAATGGCTGTGCGCAGTTCCATTTCTATACCCGCATGGCAGACTTTTCCGATAAAGGGAAACCTGAACTCAAAGTGGGGATGAAAACACGCAGGTGTCAGGTCATATCCGTCTCTGCCCAGAATATCCAGCACATCGCAGAAATCCTGCCACACATAAAAGGGAAGCATGAACTTGTCGTGCAGGGCCGTGCCCCAACGCACCAGCTTTTCCCGGTATGGTGTTTTCCAGAATTTGAGCATGAATATGCGCAGCAGCAACTGCTGGGCAAGGCTCATTCTGGCATGGGGCGGCATCTCAAAGGAGCGGAACTCCAACAGGCCCAGACGCCCGGAAGCAGAGTCCGGGGAGTACAATTTATCAATGCAGAATTCAGCCCGGTGGGTGTTGCCGGTAAGATCCGTGAGCAGGTGGCGGAACAGCCGGTCCACCAGCCAGGGCGGACATGGCAGTCCCTTGTCTGATTCAGGACCTGATCCGGGCAGAAAACAGGAGTGACAGGATGCGGTCCGGTTGTCAAGTTCGGCAAAGGCAATGTCCAGTTCATCCAGGGTGTCGTGGCGGGCTTCATCAATTCTCGGGGACTGGCTGGTAGGGCCCATGAACAGTCCTGAAAAAAGAAAAGACAGGGATGGATGGTTATTCCAGAACGTTAAAAAACTGCGCAGCAGGTCCGGCCGGGCAAGCCAGGGGCTTTGGCCGGGGCTGGGGCCGCCCATGACAATGTGGTTGCCGCCGCCGGTGCCGGAATGCCGCCCGTCCAGCATGAATTTTTCCGTGCCAAGGCCTGACAGCCTTGCCTCTTCGTAAAGATCACAGGTCGCTGCCACCATCTGGCCCCAGGTGGTGGCCGGGTGGATGTTCACTTCAATCACCCCGGGATCCGGGGTAATATTGAGAACATTGATCCGGTGGTCAAATGGCGGGGTGTACCCTTCAATGATCACGGGAAAGCCTGTGGCGCGGGCAGCCTGTTCCACAGCGGCAATCAGTTCGAAATAATCCGTCGCACTGGCCATGGGGGGCATGAACACATACAGCCGTCCGTCCCTGGGCTGGATACACAGGGCCGTACGGATGACCGGTTCGGCGCCGCCGGTGGAATAAGCCCCAGGGGAGGCGGGCCCAAGGCGCTGTGATACAACGTCATCCCGGGTTTCTGTCTCGGGTTGTCCCGGGATGTGAAATTGACCCTCCCTGGCCTTTTCCGCCCGGCCCAGCCGTTCCTTGTCCGGACCCGGGGTCAGCGGATCCGGGAACGGGCCGTGGATGCCCATGGGATCCTCTTCCACCACATGAGGATATTGCCCGGGGGATACCCAGGGCAGGCTGTCCAGGGGCAGGCGAAGCCCCATGGGCGAATCTCCCGGAACCAGAAACAAATTGCCGGCGCGCAGTTCCCAGGCGCAGCTTTTCCAGGACCCTTTTTTAATGGGCAGCACAAATCCGGTTACCGCACCGATGCCCTGCTCAAATACCCGGGCCATGCGGGCGCGTTCTTCTGGATCTTTCAGCCGGGAGTCTTCGGGGGTAACGTTTGCCGGCAGGCGTTGCTCCTTTAACAGCCAGTGGAATACATCTTCATAGGCAGGTATGATGTATGTTTCATCCACGCCCAGGACCCGGGTGACGGTCTGCATCAAAATTTTTGCCTGGGCCGGGCCAAATCCGTAGTCCAGGGTGTCATCCGCCAGAAGGGACGGATCCTGCCAAAGGGGTTTGCCGTCCTTTCGCCAGTAACAGCCCAGGGCCCAGCGGGGCAGAGATTCGCCCGGATACCATTTGCCCTGGCCAATGTGCACAAGGCTGCCCGGGGCCCATTTGCCGCGCAGGCGCCGGAGCAGTTCCATGGCTTTGATTTTTTTGGTGGGCCCCACGGCTGCGGTGTTCCATTCATCGGCGTCCATGTCCGTGGCTGACACAAAGGTGGGTTCCCCGCCCATGGTCAGGGTGATGTTTTCTTTTTTAATCTCTTCATCCACCCGGAATCCAAGCTCATGAATCTTTGTCCAGATCTCCTCGGGATAGGGCTTGGTGGACCGGGGGTCTTCGTGGATGCGTGTGACGCGCATGATGTGGGAAAACTCGACTTCGCACAGTTCAAGCCCTCCCGTGACAGGGGCCGCGCTTTTGGGAAACGGGGTGCAGGCAAGGGGGATATGGCCTTCACCGGCTAAAAGTCCGGATGTGGGGTCCAGCCCCAC
>NZ_JBFXHE010000179.1:0-8644 GCF_050177295.1 Desulfobacter sp. | reverse complement strand
TATAAAGTGGTCCCTGCATAGTCGGCAATATTCTGACGGCTTAAGGGCATATCAATCTGAATCCCCGACCGGGTTCTGGTCCCGGCCCGCCTCATGATCCGCAGCAGGGTACGGGCAATCCGCTGATTTACATGCTCGGTACACATTTCAAGGTAGCGATTCTGCAAATCATCAATACGTTCCAAAATGGTGTTTAGCAGAGTGGTTGTGACAGCCGGATATTTTTGCATGAGTTGCAATATTGTCGGTTTGTCCCACAAGGTTACCTCGGTATTTTCTATTGCCTCGGCAGTGACCGGATAATCCCAATTTTTAAGTACAGCCACTGCTGCTGTCAATT
Organism: Desulfobacter sp.; assembly: GCF_050177295.1. Taxonomy (NCBI): domain Bacteria; kingdom Pseudomonadati; phylum Thermodesulfobacteriota; class Desulfobacteria; order Desulfobacterales; family Desulfobacteraceae; genus Desulfobacter; species Desulfobacter sp. The sequence continues at coordinate 8,304 of NZ_JBFXHE010000179.1, read as the reverse complement.
CTCCGGTACTGATATAGCGGAGAATGACCTCTTTGCCCTGATCGTTGAGTTTGGTCAGTTTTAACCGGCCCCGATTCACCAGTACAACATTTACAGCAGGATCTCCTTGATGAAACAGAATACTTTTTTGGGGTATGATTACCCTGCGGCTGCTTTTTAATACATCTATATATTCCTGGTGGGCAAGATCTTTGAAAATTTCTGACAGATCAGGTTCATCAAAAATATTTGGCATCACATTCATGAGGGGGCCGTGTGGATTGAGTAGTCTATTATACTTCCTTTGTTTTAGCAGGAGCAGATGATATGTCAAGAAGAAACCAGCTGAAAACTTAGGCTATACGCCCTAAAAACCCAAATTGTAAAAGGGCCTATCCACTTTATTGTCCTTAAAACTGGGCATTTAATTGATTTTTCACAGTTTTTACCACAAAAAGCAAACACCGCTGCCATTTTTGATGGTTTTGAGATCTAACTGCAACCATTATGGTTCCGTTTCGTTACATCTTAAAAAAATCACCGTTGAGCATAGCGAATAAGGCCCGTTGAGTGAAATGAATAAGGCAGGACGTAAAGTTGACCACCTTGAAAAGTGGGTCTACTTTACATGTCCTGCCATCTTACCCTCGAAGATTTATACAGAATATTCGGGATAAATGCAGATATTCGGAGAACTCTTTAAAAATCTGCATTTATCGATAAAAAACATGCGGAAATCTATCATAAGGATACATAAATCTATAATTATCGCTAAATTTTATTCAAATTTTTCACTTATTAAATTAACAGCGGATTTTGCTTGGGAAGGTGCTAAATGAGCATATCGCATTGTGATATTAATATTGCTGTGGCCAAGCAATTGACTGACCACCTCAAGTTTAACCCCATCTTGTACAAGCCAACTTGCAAACGTATGACGCAGTGTATGGAATACAACTTTATGTCTGGAATCTTTGATTCCATCATTTAGGCCGGCTTCCTCAACAGCCTGTTCAAAAATTTTTGGTGCGGACAAGGTAAATATTTTTTTGTTTTTATTATGTGAAATTATTTTAAAAGCTGTTCCATTTAAAGGAACGACTCTGTTTTTATGCGTTTTAGAGTCTAAAATACAAATATTCCGGTCACTATTGTTAATATTTTCAGAACCGAGATTAAATATTTCCCCTCGGCGTAGCCCGGTGTTAACGGCAAACAATGATATATCAAACCACGCTTTTGATGTTTTCTTTAAAATATTTAGAAGCCTATCAAATTCTGATCTTGAAAGATAACGTAACCTGCGGTTATCAAATTTTGGCATCACATTTCTGAATTTAGGCACCTGCACAGAGGGGTCATAATCGACAATTCGGTTAAGGATTCTACGCAGTAAGGATAAGCAATGAAAAATAGTCTGAGGGCTCAATTTTTTTGCCTCCAACGATTTGCGTAATTCGAAAAGATCAAAAATGGTCAATTCATTTATGATTTTTTCCCCAACTATCGGAGAAATGTGATTTTTCCATCTGCCGTTCTCTGTAGTCTGACTTCTTTTTGAAAATGATTGTAAAATAAAATCATTATAAAAATTCCACGCTTCATTAACTTTTCTGATCTGTTTCAAGTAAATTCCTCCTCAATTAAAAATAAAAAATCAGGGAACTTCATTTGACATTGGCAATGTATTAGCAAAGTTTATACCATGTATCATATCTCTATAAATTCAGATTGTTATGTTATTTACGTAAAAGGCGCCAACCTCAAATATGCAAGAATGAATTGTTTCTTTATATCGTAACACGCTATAATTAGGGTGAAAAAGTGATTTGCGCCTAGTTTTGTTCTTTGGTTACAAGATATGCACTTTTGGAAAAAAATTGTTGCTTTTTTCTGAAAGCGGCTTATACTGCAACATAGGCGTAATGTATTTGAGAGAAATTTATACAGAAACGTAAGGCGACGGCCTGCAAAGCCGTTATTCCCCGGTTCAAATCCGGGAGCCGCCTCCAAAATAAAATCAAGGGGTTAGGATGAAAATCCAGCCCCTTTTTTAGTGTCTGAAAAATACGTTCCCCCACACTATTCCCCCACACCCAAGACCATTTTAGTTTGGATTATTTCCCACAACTCATAAGACCCGTAAGACCCGGCCCCTTGTATGAATTTTAATGGAGCGCAGGCGCTTGATCAGTACTCGTCAAAATTTAGAGGTTTCGGGCAATAGGATAAGGCATATGATCAAAAAAAACATTGACAATGACAGTGGTTTTGGGTACTGTTCGGTGTTCATTTGATGGGCCATTAGCTCAATTGGTAGAGCAACTGACTCTTAATCAGTAGGTCCTGGGTTCGATTCCCCGATGGCCCACCACCACAGCAATAAGGCTTTCAGCGGTTTTTCGTTGGAAGCTTTTTTTGCTTTTTAAAGACTTTCTGTGTGAGGGTCTGTGTCAGTGATGTCCGGCTATGTTTTTGAAAAGCAAATTTAATGCAATTTTTTATAACGACCATGTCCTTACGGACACAACAAACAATGAAAGATGTGAGTATTGAGTATTGAGAAAACAGCTTGTTTTAAATCTCAATACTCAATACTCAATACTCATAACTTTCATATAAACAGCCATGGGCTGACCTGACATATCAACTGACAGGCATAGCCCACAACAAGCCTTTAAAGATCTGAGTACCTTACCCAGCCATTCTTATAAAAAAACGCATTTTTTTGTTGACAAAAGGGCGGATAGAGGAGATTTATGCATCTCTGGTTCGTTTTAATAAGTCGGATAAAAATGGTTTAAATCAACCGTCCACATTGGCAGATAATCGCTACTCTCAAAACCGTTGTTAAGCCATAATCCCGGGAAACCGTTATCTTTAGGTTTGCTTAATCTGATAAAACATTCGCAGATATACAGCCAACCGTCTTTACCGATCAGCGGAAAACCTTTTGATGTTTTGATTTGTTCCCAGTCTGGCAGAATAAGTTTATAAAGGGCAATCAAGGCTTCTTCCGTGCTTTTGGACTGTTTAAAGATATGGTCAACTTGCTCTTTTGTTATTTCCATGAGACCTCTTTAACCTCCTGGCTTAAATCTCAAATCTTTTATTCTTAAAATAGTTCTAAATGCAATATAAGTACCATGATTGAAAAATATTTCTATACAGGATGTTATGATTTTCTGCGGGTGAGGGTGGGGGTGGTCTTCGATACTTTTTTATCCAATTCTTGGGTAAATTTTTTGTTATTTGGAAATCAATGCATACTGTTGGTGAAATATGTTTTAAAATAACCGATTGCCCTGGCAAAAGTAAAATAACTTTACCCAATCCTGTTTTTTTAATATGAAAGAGAAGTGTAAATAAACCGCTTTCCTTTGTTAAAGAATTTTATTCTCAAGGAGAAAAAATGCCTGTAATTGTCCAATATATTGTTGTCAGGGATGGAGATAAAAAGATGACATTCGCGACAAAAAAAGAAGCAGACGACTATGACAAGATGCTAGATATTGCCGACAATTTGTTTGATTTTCTTGAAAATTCCGATATCGTTCTTGATGAAACCCGCAAAGAAGAAATCTCCCTTTTGTTGGCTGAAAAACGCGATGAGGTGATGCCCATTTTAAGGGGCGTCTCCCCCAAAGCCGAAAACAACCGTAAAAAAAACGCATCTTCTTTGGAAACTGCCAAAATCCGGGGCAAAGCCGTTGCAAAACAGCCTGCGTCCAAACAGGCCGAGACCTCTGAAGCCAACACAGATCCTGAAGTCAAGCCTGTTGCCAAGTCTGGGGCCCAGGCCGTTCCCCCCATAAAGGGGGCATCTTCAAAAAAGAGTGGATAGACGGGATAATTCTTTAAATCCAAGTGTCGGCTTTTGGCCAAAGGAAAATACCTATGCCGTCTTTTTTATTTAGGCTGATGCGTGTGCTTGCAGTTGTGCTGTTTGCAGCAGGCGTGGCTTTGTGGTTATTTGTTTCTAAAGAAAAACCCCAAAAAAAGGAAATGGTTAATACGCCTCCCAAGGTGTTATGTGTTCCGGCAGTATCGGGCAGTGCTGATATGATCGTTGAAGCCTTTGGGACGGTTATGCCCCGAAACAGTGTGAAGCTGGCCATGGAGATTGCAGGCCGGATTGATTATGTCCATCCTGATTTCCGTGAAGGTGCAAGCATTCATAAAGATGAGATTCTTTTGCGCATTGACCAGCGCACCCTTGTCTTGAATGAAAGAAATGCCCGGGTCCTTGTGGATCAGGCCCGGGCCGATATCCGCCTGCTTGAACAGGAAATATCGAATTTAAAGGCAGATGCCGGGCTTGCCCGTTCTAATCTGCAACTGGCTGCCAAGGAGCTGGAGCGGGTCAGGGCGCTGGCTGAAAATCAGTTTGCATCCAAAACCAGTTTGGATAAGGTGGAACAACAGTATCTGTCCGCGAAAAACCAGTTGCAGAAAATCACCAATGCCCAGGAACTTGTCCCCTCACGGATGGCCTTGAAAAAATCAGCCTTGGCTTCGGCACAGGCTGCACTTGCAACGGCTTCTCTGATGCTTGAAAAATCCGAAATTAAAGCAGGCTTTTATGGCTTTGTGGTGGCCAAACAGGTCCAGGTCGGGGAAATATGTTAATCCGGGCCAGGTGCTTGGGGTGATGTATGAAAAAGATGCCCTGGATGTGGATATCCGTGTTCACCTTGAAGAACTTCAATGGCTGGGTTCTGTTTTTGAAAACGGGGGGCGGCCCCAAGTGATTATAACTATTGCCAATCTGGAAGGCGGACGATCTCCGTTGTGGCCGGGTCATGTGGTCAGAATTAAAGCCGCCATTGACGAAAAAACCCGGACCATGCCCATGACGGTGGAAATTGGTAGCCTGGATGTTAAAGATCCTTTGCTGCTGCTCAGACCCGGTGTCTTTGTTAAGTGCCGTGTCAAAGGGGAACAAAAAGAAAATGTGTTTAAGATTCCACGAACACTCATGCGCTCTCCCGATACCCTGTATCTGGCTAAGGCAAATCATCTCGTGATTAAGAGGGTCAAAGTGATCCGGCGGTTTGAAGACGATGTTTATATTACAGACGGCTTAACCCCAGGTGATCTGATCATTGAATCTCCCCTGCCCGGGGCTTTAGACGGTATGGCAATCACGGTTAAAAAGGCCGGGGAGAACTAAATGAAGGCCCTTGGCAAATGGTCGGTGGAGCATCGGGTTACGGTGAATCTGATCATGGTCTTTCTGATTGTGGCCGGGATGTTTACGGCCATGAACATGAAGCGGGAGATGTTCCCGCAGTTCTCTTTGGATATGATCAGTATTGCCGTGGATTACCCGGGTGCCTCCCCCGAGGATGTGGAAGAAGGTATCTGCATCAAAATTGAAGAACAGCTCAAAAGTCTTGAAAATATCAAAACAATGTATTCTACGGCGGTTGAAGGACATGCCGGCGTGGTACTGGAACTGGATGCCGGCACGGACATTGCCGCCAAGCTTAACGAAGTCAGAACAGAGATTGACCTGATTGACTCTTTCCCCACCCTGGCCGAAGATCCTGTGGTGATTGAGATCAAAAACAATGAGCCGGCCATTTATGTGGCTGTTTACGGTGATGTGGCCGAACGAACCCTTAAACAGACTGCCGAGAAAATCAGGGATGATCTGGTGGGTTTTGATGAAATATCGCTGGCAGAACTCATGGGGGTTCGGGAGTATGAGATCTCCGTGGAGATTTCAGAAGAAAATTTGCGCAACTTTTCCCCCTCTTTTGATGATGTGGTGCGCGCCGTGGGCTCGGGAAGCCTTGAATTGCCCGGCGGGCTGATCAAAACCAGTGGTGGCGAATTTTTAATCCGGGCCAAGGGCAAACGGTATCCCGGTGCTGAATATGAACAGATTCCCCTGGTGACAAGGCCTGACGGCACTGTGGTCCGGCTCGGGGATGTGGCCCGGGTGGTTGACGGATTTGAGGATCTGGACCTTCAATCCCGTTTTAACGGGCAACCTGCTGCCATGGTGGTGGTAAAACGCACCGATTCCCAGGATACCATTGCCATCTCCAACCGGGTGCTTGCCTATCTTGATAATGCCCGGGACGATCTGCCCAAAGGGATACGTCTTGGGTACTGGTACAATATAGCGGACATGGTTCAGGAGCGCATTGATCTTTTGCTCAAAAACGGAACCCAGGGGATTATCCTGGTGTTTGTGGTGCTGGCCCTGTTTCTGGATTTAGGCCTTGCCTTCTGGGTAGCATCGGGTATTCCTATCTCCTTTACCGCGCTATTGTGTCAAAAATAGGTATTTTACTCTGGTACTGGGCCTATGATGTCTGATCATCAGTTTAGGACTGATTGCCGGCGGCCATGTGCCGTACACTTTTTTCCCAAAAAGTGATTCCAACTGGATGTATTCGGAGATTGTTTACCCTTTGGGCACCCCCTTTGATACCACCCAGAAAACAATTAAACAGATTGAAACCGGGGCCTTTAAACTCAACGATTATTTCAGGGATCGGGTTGAGGACAACAAAGATCTTATCGTAAATACCTTTTCCCTGGTGGGGGTTATACCACAACGGGACTGGAAAGAGGGGGTATCGGGCGGGCATTGCGGTATCGCCTGGATTGAGATTTTACCGTCTGCAAAGCGTCCGGATATCCTGGCTTCGGAGGTGACAAGCAAATGGCGGGAATTCACGGGTGATATTCTGGGGACTGAGCAGTCTACATTTAGCATTATCGGCAGCGGTCCCGGAGGAAATCCCATTGAGATCCGTCTGCACGGAAGTGAGCTTTCCCAAATGGAAGCGGCAGCCCAGGCCCTTAAGGAGGAGATTGCATCCTATCCGGGCACCTTTGACATCACCGATGATTTCAGGCCCGGAAAGATGGAAAAACAGATCTATATCCAACCGGGCGCCGAATCTTTAGGCGTGACTATGGCAGACATCGCCACCCAGCTTCGCCAGGGATATTATGGTGATGAAGTTCTTAAAATCCAGCGGGGAAAAGATGATGTCAAGGTCATGGTCCGGTATTCCAAGCAGGAGCGGGAGACCGAAGCCAGTATAGACCGGCTTCGCATCCGGACAAAGGACAATCGTGAAATCCCCTTGAACCAGGTGGCGCGCATTGAGACCCAGAGGGGGTACGCGACAATTAAGCGCGTGGACAGGCACAGGGTGATCACCGTGACGTCCGATCTTGATGAGGACACTGCCAATGCCCAGAATATTGTCAAAGATTTAAGTAAAAAATTTTTGCCTGACATGATCAAGCGCTTTCCCGGGATTCCCTATGACCTTGAAGGCCAGGCCAAGCGCAGCAAAGAGTCCATGGAAAGCCTGATCAAAGGATTTGTTGTGGCAATCATGATTATCTTTCTGCTTTTAGCAAGCCAGTTTCGCTCCTACAACCAGCCATTGATTATTATGACCGCTATCCCCTTTGGCCTGATCGGGGCGGTTGTGGGACATTTTGTAATGGGTCTGGATATTACCATGATTTCGATTTTCGGAATTGTGGCCTTGTCCGGTATTGTGGTTAACGATTCCCTGATCCTCATTGATTTTATAAATGTTGAAGTTGCTAAGGGGACAAAGGTGTTTGAGGCTGTGGTCAAGTCCGGTGAAACCCGGTTCCGCCCTGTGATTTTGACTTCCTTCACCACGGTGGCAGGCCTTGCCCCGCTTTTAACGGAAACAAGCTTCCAGGCCAAGTTTCTTATCCCTATGGCCGTGAGTTTGAGTTTTTGTCTGGTTGCAGCCACGGCGTTGACACTTATTTTTGTACCGGCCCTGTATGTGGTGATCCGTGAATTAACCTTGTTTGTGACAGGCGATCAGGATGTACCCTAAAACTAATCGTCTTCCCGGTGGGGGCCGTCGTCCATGGTTTGAATAAAGGCCTGGAATTTTTTAAAGGTGGATGTGTCCATGGCATGCTCCATGCGGCACGCAGTGTCATCAGCCTTTTGTTCCTCCACGCCGACAAAACGGATCAGAAAATCTTTTAACATAATATGACGTTTTTCAATTTCTTTTGCTATTTTTTCACCTTTGGGTGTCAGGGTTACATAGCCGTAGGGTTCATAATTGATCAGTTCCTGGGCTGCCAGTTTTTTGAGCATCCCGGTGACGGATCCGCGCTTGATGTCAAGCCGTTCGGCAATATCCTTTGACCGGGCAACCGTATTGGTCGTTTGAAGTTCAAGTATGGTTTCAAGGTAGTCTTCCAGGCTTTCGGACAGGTCAATTGCTTTTGTCATTCATCTTCCTCCGGTTGAAATTTAGCATTTCTTATAATGAAGCGTCTTGATAAGTTTATCAA
>NZ_JBFXHE010000178.1:0-8669 GCF_050177295.1 Desulfobacter sp. | reverse complement strand
TCCTGTCCATTTTCCAGGGTAATGGTCATGGTACGGGTTTTGGCCATGGCCGGGGGTAAGGCAATGTTTGTTTTTTCAAGCACATTCCCGAAATGGTGTGAAGGTGTTTGAAGTACGCCCTCTGCATTGATTAAAAAGGCATCCCCGTTATCCGATGTCTTGACTTCGGATAAAATTCCGGGCAACTGGTGTTCAATGGTGGCCCGGATAATGAAATAGGTATTATCCGGAGCCATATGACGCAGGGCAATGGAAATATGGGGGACGTTTCTGAATCCTAGAAACACATCACTCACAGAAGTGCCATGGGCCATGGTGTCCTTAAACCATTGCTGATCCTTGTAATTTTTGCCTGCAAGGCCATAGGGGCCAGCATATACACGTTGAACACCGGTGGCGTCAATAATGCCGATATCGGTAAACCCCCCAAAGCTTTGGCGCAAAAAATCTAAAATATTTGCCAGTTGCTCTGTGTTCCCAAGCTGCTCCAAGGAATTGAACCGCACCACGTAGCTTAATGCATTTTTGCGCTCATCTAAAAAAAAGGCAAGTGACCGCCAGGTATTGGAGGCCAGGCGGGAAGCCCTGGCCTCGGCATCATTTTCTAGAGACCGCCGGGTCAGGTTGTAATCGAGGACGGCAAAAAAGATAACAGGAATAATGGCAAATGCGGCGGTCAGCACAAAGGAGATCAGCCATATCCGTTGGTAATTAAGGAATTCCCCTTTAAGCAGTTTGGTGCCTGGGCCCGTGATGTCTGCTTTTTTTTCTGTATTCGTAGTTTCCAGTGCCATAATGATTATTATGTCCCTGCAATCTTTCAGTTAGTTTTGTTCTTTGTGGCGGATTTTTTCATTGGCAGCTTTCAAATTCCGGCTCAACTCTTCTATATCCACAGGTTTTTGCAGATAAGCAAATGCCCCAAGCTTCATGCAGATCTCCCTGTCAGCATCTGACCCATGGCCTGTTAGAATGATGACTTCAATTTGGGGCCTGGATGCCTTGACCTTTTTAAGCACTTCAATACCGTCAATCCCCGGCATTTTTAAATCCAGGATCATCACATCCGGTTCATCCGCTTCCATCAGGTTCAACGCAGATTCTCCATCATAGGCAATGGCGGACCCCACATCACGCATCTGCAGCCTTTCGGAAAGTGTCTGTACAAATTCACGCTCGTCATCCACTAAAAGAACTTTTGACGGTACCTGGAAATCGAACCTGCGATAGATATCTGCCTGGTAAAAACCTTTGCCGATGCGGGTTTCAACAGACGAAACCCCTTGAACCTGTTTTACTATATTTTTAAGCTCTTCTTCAAGTCTTCCCAAAAGAAGCACATTGGTATTGATGGTCAACGTGACCAGCCCGTCCCGGGAAGTGACGCCGACAGCATGGCCTTCCTTGGACAATGCCACTTCCACCCGGGCGGCCAGGACAAAATCATCGGCAGCCTTTCTTGATGCTTTGGTGGGCTGAATCACTTCATTTTTTAAATTTTCAAGAATCAGGGACACGGCTTCATCTTTGTCCATCTTGTCCGTGGGCAGAATCATGTCGTAAAGGGAAGCATCCCAGGGATCGGTAATTTTATAAAGCGTATTAGACCATGCACTGTAAGATTCGTCATTTTTTGAGATCAGACTGACAGCATCTTTTTCGCTTAAGTTATGCGCCTTCATGGCCTGTTCAATTCTAAATGTCTTGTCTGCAATCAGGCAGATTCTTAATACGTGGCTTATGGATGCAGGGATCAGAAGGCTTGTAAATCCATCAAGTATGCAATCATCCTGGGTCATTAGCTCTGCCACGGCAAGGCGCAGGTAGGCAATGGCGCGCTCTTTTTCATGGGTGAACTTATTGAACACCGATGTTTTTTCAAGAAAAGACCGGGAAATTTTCTTTTCGGACATTCCGGACAGCTGGCTGGCCGAGGCCACCAGGTCATTGTCTGACAGCAGTTTAAATCCGCTTTGATCAATAACATCTGAAATGATTGACGCTTTGCCGCAATATGAACCGCTGAAAAATGTCAGTATAGACATGGGATGTCTCCTTTATTTAGTTGATTGGGTTCCCAGGCAGTTTACGAGTAATGGACACTGGTCTTCCTTGGTATTGACATGGGTCTGTGCATGAACGGTTGAAAGTGCTTTTTCCATGGTGGGGTAAATGTTGTGAACCCCGATTTCTTCAAGTAAGTGCGTACGTGCAAGTACCTTGTAAACCGCATCATTGACGCCGCTTAACGATACGCCGTATCCGGCGCTTCTTAAACGCTGAATAATAAGGGCCAGCGTTTCCTGGCCAGAGGCATCTATGTCGTTGACACCGTTGCAGGCAATAATAAAGTGCCTCAGATCAGATTCCTTCTGGATCCGGCTGTTTATTTCATCTTCAAGGTAGCTGGCATTGGCAAAAAACAGCGGGCCTTCAAAGCGGATCAATTCAATGTGCTCACAGGTGGCAAGCTCGTGGACACAGGAGTCTTTCAAGGACTGATCCTCGCCGCGGGACAAAGAACTGATTCTGGGGCGCATGCATTTATACAGGAACACAGCCAAAGACAGGCCAACACCAATGTATATGCCATTTTCCAGATGAGGTGCCACGGCCAGGGTGACAACAAAAGTAATAACAGAAATCAGGCCGTCATACCATTGCGCTTTCCAGGCATGAACAAAACCGGAAATGTTCACAAGCCCGATAACCGCCATCATGATAACCGAAGCAAGGACTGCCTGGGGCAGATGGTACAGTAACGGTGTAAAAAACAGCAAGGTGAAAATGACCATGATACTTGTGATGACGCTGGAAAGACCGGAGACAGCGCCAGCCTGAAGATTGACGGCACTTCTGGAAAAAGAACCGGATACCGGATAACTTTTTCCAAAAGAACCCAGGATATTGGAAAGACCCTGGCCGATAAGCTCCTGGTTGGGATCAAGCCTCTGTCCGGTTTTGGCCGCCATGGCCTTGGCAATGGCAATGGCTTCCATGAAACCGAGCAGGGAGATGATAATGGCATAGGGTAAAAGCTGCAGGAACACGGAAATGTTAATGGGTGGTATGCCAAGTTTTGGCAGACCCTTGGGAACTTCACCCACCACGGCACCGCCACCGGATAACACCATGGATTCTGTATTAAGGATTTTATTGCCCACCAGGATACGATATACCCGGTCATCCACCCTGGCATCCGGTACCTGACCATCTTGGGGGTAAAACAGAACACCCTTATTTGTGTCCTTAACCGCGCTGAATTTCATCTCCCGAAGCCGGGTACGAATTTGAGACGCCTGGCTTTTGGCCGCATCTATTTTAGCCGTAAATACCCTGGACTGGTATTCGAGATCCAGCCGGTCAAGGGGTGAGGCGTCATGGCTGCTTTCTATTTTGGATGAAAGCGTTGTGCGTTCAACACTTAAACCGGCAATGGATTCAACTGCATGGTTAAACGATTGAATATCTTTCTGAGCCGACTCATCCATGATCTGGGCCATGGTCACAGAGGTATTATGCTGGAACCCGGTGGCCCAGGAAATGATGGTGGTGACGGCAACCGCCACAAGCACGTAAGGGATTCTTGGATTCAGGCGTTTCAACCCCACCATGATGGCAATGGATAAAATCCCCATGGCAAGGGTGGGCAGATGTGTGTAATGAAAGGCAGTTTCAATCACCCGTATAATGGTTTCATAGTGGTGATGGGCCTTGTCCACATATACACCGAACAGTTTGGACAGCTGGGAGGTGGCAATGATAATTGCTGCAGCGTTGGTAAACCCGTTAACAACAGGATGGGACAGAAAATTAACAATAAGGCCCAGGCGCAGAATCCCGAGCAGCAGCTGGAATACGCCCACGGTCAAAGCCAGAATAATTGCATAGGCAATAAACGCTTCACTTCCGGCAGATGCCAAAGGTTCGAGACTTGCTGCAGTCATCAAAGAGACCACGGCCACAGGGCCGGTTGCCAGCTGACGGCTGGATCCGAACAAAGAAGCGATCATGGGGGGCAGAAATGCCGCATAAAGACCGTAGTAGGCCGGCAGACCAGCCAACTGGGCATAGGCCATGGACTGGGGAATAAGCACCAGGGCCACAGTAAGTCCGGCCACAAAATCAATTCTGAATTTGGCCAGGGAGTAATCCTTGAACCACTCTATGAACGGCAGTATTTTGGTTAACATGTCGAACACCTTTCTAAGTTGATTGTCTAAGTCTTTAACATGCGTCTGCAGGAGGTGACCAGTTCATTGAACAGTGCATTAGCATTATACAAGTTGTACGTTTTAAACCTGACAATCCCGTCCACCATGGAAAAGATAATCAGGGCGGTTTTCCTGGCAGGCAGCGGATCTATAGATCCGTCGTTCTGCCCCATTTCGATGCCTTCTTCATAGATTGAAACAAGACAATCGTAAATGGCTTCCAGATAATTACGGCATTCCGGTACAGCCTCTGCCATCTGGTAGGGGTAGTACCGGTGCAAAAGGAGAAATTCGTTTTCCATTTTGCCGGCTAAAAATAAGTGAAAGGATACCGCACGTTCAATCATGCCCATGCCGCTGTCAAAATGTTTATTTCCCATATATGCGTCAAATTCCTCCAGAATCATTTTTTTGGTCTTTTCAAGAACCGCTAAAAACAATTTTTCTTTGGTCTTGAAATGATAAAAAATGGTTCCTTCCGCCACATTGATCATTTTTGCCAGATCAGCGGTGGCGGTCTCTTTGAACCCGTTTTTGGAAAACAGCACAGTGGCGGCCTGCAGTATGGCATCTTTTTTTGACATAACACCTCTAAAATTTGAGTGACTACTCATTTTATTTGAGTGTATACTCAGTTTGTTTACTCATGTCAAATGGTTTTTAATCATTTTCTAATTTTTTTTTAAGAAGGTTGCTGACATGCAACACATTGAAACATCAGCAGATTGTGTGTATAAATAACGAAATTTTCTTAAAATTCAAGCGTTTCAAGGTGCAATAATGATGTTTCAAAGTGCAATAAATAAAGAACGATATTTTATATGCTTGACAGAAAGATTGAGCCAAAAGAAGCACATTAATGGACGCAAATGAATAAGGCCGTTCAAAAATCCATGTTTACACAGGGCTGAAACACAATTATAATCAGCGCTCAAATTTTCAGAATGGGTTTGGATTCAACGTTATAAACTTTAAGATGCTCCCAGATTAAAACCATGAAGGAGATGAAGATTGATTTTTCGGTATATATTCTTCATGTGCTTCATGTCCTTCACGGTAAAATAAAAAAAGGAAACAAAAATGAAAGGCTTTAAATTTGCTGGAATCCGTGCCGGGATCAAAAAAAAGAAAGCCAGGGATCTCGGGCTGATTTATACTGAAAAGCCCGCTTCTGCCGCCGCATTGTTCACGCGGAACCAGGTGGTTGCCGCCCCTGTTATTCTTGGCAGGAAAACCATGGAAAAGGGCCTGCTCCAGGCCGTGCTGGTCAATTCAGGTAATGCCAACTGCTTTACCGGCGAACAGGGGGTGGCCGATGCAAAACAATGCGTTGCGCTTGTGGCCAAAGCCCTTAACATTGATCCTGAGTATGTTATTGTCTCTTCCACCGGGGTGATCGGTGCGCCGCTGCCTATGGATAAATTTGAAACAGGGATACCTGAAGCTGTGGCGTGCCTTGATTCTTGTACGCTTGAAGATTTTGCCAAAGCCATACTCACCACAGATACTTGCACCAAAATTGTATCCCGTCAGGGAAAAACCATCACATCCGGGGATGAAAAAATTTTTACCATTACAGGGGTAGCCAAAGGTTCCGGTATGATCCGGCCGGATATGGCCACCATGCTGGCCTATGTATTTACCGATGCAGATATTTCAAGCAGCCTGCTCAAACAGGCTCTGACCCATGCCGCCTCCCGCTCCTTTAACCGGATTACGGTTGACGGAGATACCAGCACCAATGATACCCTCTTGTGTATGGCTAACGGGGCAGGGCAGGCAGTGATCGACAACGATGGGTCCCTGAAGGCCTTCCAGGCTGTTTTAGATGATGTCTGCTATGCGCTTGCCAAAATGATAATCAAAGACGGGGAGGGCGCCACAAAGCTTGCTTCAATCACGGTCAAAGGTGCACTGACCCGGCAAGATGCGTTTGCAGCGGCCGAGGCCATTGCACATTCCCCCCTTGTGAAAACCGCCATTTACGGCCAGGATCCCAACTGGGGGCGGATCACTGCGGCAGCCGGAAGATCCGGGGCCACAGTGGACCAGAATAAAATGGATTTGTATTTTGATGATGTCCTGCTGGTTCAAAACGGACAGTGGCAGGGTAAAGCGGCGGAAAAAAAAGCTGCCCACATCATGAAGCAGGATGAAATCCGCATTGTCCTGGATCTCAATCTCGGGGAAGGCCAGGACCAGTTCCTGTTCTGCGACTTCAGTGAAAATTATGTCAAAATCAATGCCGACTACAGATCCTGAAACAGCCCAAGGTATCCGGCTGCAGAAAATTTTAGCCTATTGCGGGTTTTGTTCGCGCAGAAAGGCCGAGACCCTTATCCTTGACGGCAGGGTCACGGTGAACGGAACCATTGTAAAAACGCTTGGCACACGGGGTGATCCGGCAAAGGACAGAATCTGTGTTGACGGTAAACCGATTCGATTTAATGCAAACGAAGACCCTATCCATACCTATATCGCCGTCAACAAACCCAAGGGGGTGGTTACAACCTGCGCCCAGAAAAATGCAAAAATTATTCTGGACCTTGTGCCGGTAAAAAAAAGAGTCTATCCCGTAGGTCGGCTGGATAAGGATTCAGTGGGTCTTGTTTTGCTGACAGATGACGGTGACCTGCATAACCGGTTATCCCATCCCTCCCATGACCATGAAAAAGAGTATCTTGTGTTTACGGTACTGCCTGTCAGTGACCCGGATCTTTCTGCCATGGCCCAGGGCATGGTGATAAACGGAAAAAAGACCCGGCAGGCCAGGGTCCGCAGGGTTTCTGAAAACGGATTTAAAATTGTTTTAAAACAGGGGGTGAACCGCCAGATCCGGAAAATGGTGGGCAAAACCGGCAATCAGGTGGCCATGCTCAAACGGATCCGCATGGCCAATATCTGCCTTGGCAGTCTGCCCCCCGGCAAGTGGCGATATCTCACCGAAAAAGAGGTGGAAAAATTAAGACAATGATTGAATACCAACACTCTTTCTAACTTTATCCAGGAAGGGCACGGAATATTCCCTGGCCCGAACCGCTCCTTTTTTCAAAATATCTTCAATATCTTTGGGATTAGCCATCAGCTCTTCGTACCGCTGTCTGGGCTCCTTTAAAATATCATTGATGTATTCAAACAACTCCTGTTTCATGGTCCCCCAGGCAATGCCCTCCCTGTACCGCCGGGCCAAGTCTTTTGTCTGTTGCGGTGTGGCAAAGGCCCGGTAAATTGAAAACAGGGTACAAGTATCAGGATCTTTGGGTTCATCGGGTCCCAGGGAATTGGTCTGGATCTTCATGATCATTTTGCGCAGCCGCGTTTCCGTGTCAAACAGCGGAATAAAGTTGTTGTAGCTTTTGCTCATTTTGCGCCCGTCAAGGCCTGAAAGCACGGCTGCGGTTTCATCCACAACTACCTCGGGCAGCACAAATAATTCCTTGTACATATGATTGAATCTTGCAGCAATATCCCTTGTCATTTCAATATGCTGGATCTGATCCTTGCCTACGGGCACTTTGGAGGCATTGAACATGAGAATGTCTGCTGCCATGAGAATGGGATAGGAAAAAAGGCCCATGGTGACGCCCTGGTCCGGATCTTTTCTCTCCTGTTCTTCGTTTTCCTGGACCGCAGCCTTGTATGCATGGGCACGGTTCATCAGTCCCTTGGCCGTCAAACAGGTCAAAATCCAGGTAAGTTCCGGAATTTCCGGAATATCAGACTGCCGGTAAAATACACAATTATTATAATCCAACCCCAGGGCAATCCAGGCCGCTGCAATTTCAAGGGTGGATACCTTTCGTTTTTCCGGATCATGATTTTTTATCAGGGAGTGGTAATCTGCCAGAAAATAGTAAGAGGTCAGGTCAGGATTTTTGCTGGATTCGACAGCCGGACGGATGGCACCCACATAATTGCCAAGGTGAGGCGTACCCGAGGTGGTAATACCGGTTAAAAAGTCTGCGTTTTTCATTTATATTCCTAAAGAATTAATTAGTATCTGCTGATTTTCTATGGCAAATATCAGCAGATTGTATTATCACTAAAAAAGACCACAATATCCTGGTGATAATTATAGAAAATCAGCAGATACTAATTAGTGTTATGCAAAAAAGGAATTACCAGAATCTCATCTTTTTTTCAAGCCACGCCTTTTCAGTGTAGCGGTTCTAAATTTACCATTTTCATCAACGCCTTGGAATCTCGAAATAATTTAACTTTGAGAATGTTTCATCGAAGACAATGCGCATGGTTGACTTAAACTTTTTTTCTGTTTCCCATATCCATCGACAACATAGATGATTAAGAGATTGGGTTTTCTCCAGGCCGAGGATATTTAATATAAGCGACCTCAAAAGGCATGTGGAGTACTTATGTTGACAATAGGTCAAAAGTTAATAAGTAAAATTTGTCCAGAAGAAAAATTAGGACAGAAGTGACGCTTGAACTGCGTAA